>NZ_JBSFHA010000036.1:0-93363 GCF_053596855.1 Streptomyces sp. NPDC001617 | reverse complement strand
GTCCATCAGCTTGCTGATGGACCCTCATGCAAGATCGAGGCTAACGCAGAGTTCTGCCGTTACTCCAGAGCAGGTTCCGTCGCTTGGTGCACACGGGAGCTGACGCAAAGAACACTAATGATCTCAGCCAGGTGCGAAATGATCAGCCGCTCTTGGCTCTTGCGGAAGCGCTCAACGGTGACCCCGTATGCGTACGCCGCCCGTTTGCGACGCTCGGACGCTGGAAGGTCCCTTTCGGGACCTTCCAGCCCGAACAGGGCCGTAGCCGCTCTTTGTTGGACAGGGTCGAGTTGCCTGGCTGCTCGCAGCAGAAGTTCCCGCGCTGTGGTTGCTCTGGTCATGCCTTCACGCTTGCTTTGGGGAAGTACCTTCACCACGGCGAGGGCCAAGCCAGGCAGTGATTCCACCGTGCTGCGCGTCAACCCTCGGAGGCGCAGCTCTCGGAGTTCTGTTTCGAGCGCCGAGGGATCGAGAAGGTCCACCGCAGACGCGGAGTGGTCAGGAGGGCTCATGGTGGGCGGCAAAGTATTGCCGGATCCGCTGTGAGGTGATCCTCCGGACGGTTCCTGTCGAGCTGCCAGCAGAGTGCTTTGGGCTGCCACGCGCCACAGAGACAGGAAAGCCTCGTGGTCCCCGCCCAGGTGGTGGACAACAGCGGCCGCTGTTTCCCATTTCGGGAGGCGGGGTCCATTGATCAAGTTTTGTACGGTCCCTTGACTCACGTAGACCTCGCTGGCCTCCAGTTCGGAGGAGATGCGCCTGCCGGGTGGAGCGCCCTTGCTCCACCAAAGATCGTTCAGGCTTGCGAAGAACCTGCGTGTGGGCCCCTCTGGGAGGTTCATCCACGAGTTGCGCGGCACTCTGGCTCCTGTTCAACGGCGTCTAAAAATGTGCAATGAGCCAACCCAGTATCACCCTGTCTTCAACCTGCGTGCAAGAGATTTCGCAGGTAGAGGCTCTCTACCCGTTCAATGGTGTTCAATGTCAGGGCGCATACTGGTTGCGAGTTGGCTGTGCAGCGAGAATGGACGCGACGCCCACGCGGCCCTCTGCCGGAGTCACTGCGTGAGCGCCGCCCACCCCAGTCAGTCCGTAGGCCAGTGCGGCCTGCCAACTTGAAGGGATACCCCCAAGTATGCCAAGGACGCCGAGCTCTCAGGGGCTCGACCTACGCACCGCGGTCATCCTGCTCGCTGCGGTGTTCGTGGGTGCGACAGCAGGTCTTCTCACCTTCGTCGCCAATCACCAGTGCTCCCTCGCAGTGCTGGCGGGCGGCGGAGGGGTTGCAGGCGCAGCCTTCTTCTTCGACTGGCTCATCGCGCGCCGATAGCCCTGAAGCGCTCACCGCCCAGACACCGGCCCCGGACATGCCGCCGTCCGGGGCCCTCGGCATGCGCCCGGGTGAGATGTCGTCGAA
Source organism: Streptomyces sp. NPDC001617 (assembly GCF_053596855.1). Lineage (NCBI taxonomy): Bacteria > Bacillati > Actinomycetota > Actinomycetes > Kitasatosporales > Streptomycetaceae > Streptomyces > Streptomyces sp. NPDC001617. The sequence continues at coordinate 91,946 of NZ_JBSFHA010000036.1, read as the reverse complement.
GCCGCCCGCCGCCGGGCCGCAGCCGCCAGGATGGCCGGGTGACCACCAGCACCGCAGACCTCTGGCACCACTATGGCCGTGCACGCGCCGCCAGTGACCGTACTGTTCCGGACGGCTTCTACTGGTCGTGGGGGCAGGAGTTCGGACCCGGCGCGGAGGTCTTGGGCGGCCTGGTCGGTCGCCGTGTGGGTGACCTTGGCGCCGGGGCTGCAAGGCACGCCGCGCACCTGGCGGTTCAGCACTAGCCAGCCCGGGTCACCGCGGTCGACGCCTCACGCGCCGAGTACGCCATGTTGGCGACCGACCTGTACGGGTATCTCGCGCCGCGCCTGCAGATCGTGCACTCCGACGTGGTGTCTCACCTGCACGCGATGCGCGGCACGTACGACGTGCTGTACAGCGTCTACGGCGCCGTCGACTTCACCGACCCGCACGAGCTGCTTCCGGCGGCGGCCGCCGCGCTGCGGCCGCGCGGGCGGCTGGTGTTCGCCACGCTCGCCCACTACTTGAGCGGGCCGCCAGCCCAGCCGGATGTGGTCGCAGCCAATGTGTCGTCGAAGACCCCACGGTCAGGAGGCCACGATGCGCCGCTGGGTGTTGCAGGAGCAAGTGTGGACCAAGCTGCTCGACGAGGCCGGACTCACCGAGATCACCGTCAACGTGCTCCCCGCCGCCACCGAAGGAACACGCACCGCCGACACGCTGCTGGTCAGTGCGCACCTCCCGTCCTGACCAGCGGAATTACCGGTGGTGCCAGTAGCTGTGGACTTGCTGTACGTCAGCGTCGAGGACGTCCCGCAGATCGTCGTCATCCGCGGGCACGTCCAGGCCCAGTGCAGCTGCGACCTCGCGGTAGGACGTCGTCATGTCGGGATCTCCCGCAGCAACCAGACTTGACAGCAGTGCCTGGTCGGCGGGCGTGGCCTGGTCGACGACGGTGAGGATCTGGACGCGGTCGGCGAGTGTCGTGCGGGGCAGCGCGGAGCCGAGCTGCCGTTCCAGTTGCCCCCAGCTGGTGGTGATCTGGGCCCGGGCGGCCTTTTTGAGGGCGCCGCGCACCGCCGAGGCCGCTGATTCCAGCACCTCGGGTTCAAGCTCGCGGCGGTGAGACCGGTTGTGCGGGGGGCTTCTTCTGCGCGCGCGGGGCGTCCTTGTGTGGTTGGGGCGGCTGCTTTTCGATCCAGGCGTTGGCCTTGCGCCGCTCGCTGCCCGAGAGCGAGCTGCCGACTGCGCTGCCAGCTGCAGTCAGCTGTTTGATCAGTCGGCGTTCCTCGGCGGTGGATATGTCGGCTGCGCCGTTGAGTTGGAGGAGGATGCTTCGGACTTCCCGTAACGCCGCTCGGCGCTCACGGCGCTCCTGGCGTGCGCCGTTGAGATGTTGTTCCAGGGCCTCCTTCGGGGATTGCTGCCGGCGCGGCGGCTGCGGCTTGGGGACCTCGCGCGGTCGGCCTGATCGCTTGCGTTTGCGGCGGGGGCTCGGGGGAGGGGGATAGAAGATGGCCCGGCCCGCGCCCGCGGCGGGGAGGTGGTCTTGCTGGCGGAGGAAGGCGCGGGCCGCGGCCAGGACCCGCTGCTCGGAGGCGCTGGCGCCGCGCCGTTGATCGCGCTGGGAGAGGACGTTGTGCCTCGCGGGATTTCCGCTGGTGGAGTGCCTGGACGGTGGGCCTCGGAGTCAGGGGGTTTTGCTTCGCACCTCACCGTCCACACCAGATGCGTCAGGTGATCAGGCCGGCGCTGATCAGCCAGATGTGTTCGCAGGTCGAGGATGCCGTCTGCAACTCCTCGGGGGACTCTTGCGAGGCGTGGTAGAAGGTCCGTTCGATCATCCAGCACAGGGCGCGTGCCATCGCCGACGCCTGCTCCGGTTCGGTGCCGGCCTCGACACCGGCTCGTTCCAGGACGGCGGTGATGGCCGTGATGAACAAGTCGGCTGTGTGGCTCCACAGTTCACCAATCTCCGGCACGGTCAACGACAGGTCGATCGCCGTGCGCATGACCAGACCGTGCTCGTTCCACAGCTCGACCGTGCGCCGCATGGCCGCCGCGATGGCCTGGCGCGGCTCGTCGGTCTGCGCGGTGGCCCGGGACCGCTCCCACAGGTGCTCCACGGTCCGGGCCACGAGCGCCGTGACGACTTCTTGCTTGGAGCCGAAGTAGAAGTACAGCGCGCCACGGGTGATGCCGGCGCCCTGCGCGATGTCGCCGACGGTCATGGCGTCATAGCCTTGTTGCGCCAGCAGGGCTTCACAGGTGTCGAGGATGGCCCGCTCCCGGACGTCACCCTTGCGTTTGGTGGTGCGTCGGCTCCGTGCGGGGTGGTGGGCGGGCATCAGAGCTGAGCGCCCTCGGCGAAGTCGGTCGTGCGGGAGAGCGTCTCCCACGCGCGGATGTCCTCGTCCACGGCCGTGCGCGCGGCGGTGACCAGTCGCAGCGCGTCCGAGCCCAGGACGAGGTGGGCCGGCGGCCGGTCGACCGACGCGATGTGCACGACGGCGTCGCCGGCCTTGGCCGGATTGCCCAGCTGGTTCCCGCTGGCCTTCTGCCGCGCTTCACGGATGGGGGTGAACAGGTCGTCGTAGTCGTCGATGGACCGCGCGGCGCGAGTCATGGACCGTCCGGCCCAGTCGGTGCGGAAGGACCCGGGCTCGATCGCCGTCACGTGGATCCCGAACTGCGCGACCTCCTTGCCCAGCGCCTCGAGGATGCCTTCCAGGGCGAACTTGCTGCCGCAGTAGGCGGACATGCCGGGCACGGCCATCAGCCCGCCCATGGAGGTGACGGCCATCAGGTGTCCGCGGCGGCGCCGGCGCATGTGGGGCAGGGCCGCCTGCAGCGTGGCCACCGTCCCGAACACGTTGACCTCGAACTGCCGCCGCACCTCGGCCAGCTGCGTCTCCTCGAAGGTGCCCTCCAGGCCGTAGCCCGCGTTGGCGACGACGACGTCCAGGGGGCCGACGCTCCGCTGCACCTCCGTGATCACACGCGAGACGGCGGCGTCGTCGGTCACATCCAGGATCCGGCCGTGAGCGTACCCGGGTGCGAGCCCTTCGAAGGCCCGCAGGTCCTCCTCGGAGCGGACCGTGCCGACGACGGTGTGCCCGGCAGTTAGGGCGGCCTGGGCGACGGCACGTCCAAGGCCCGTGCTGACGCCGGTGATGAGCCACTTCTGCTGCTGCACTACTCCTCCAGAAAGGTCTAGCGAGGAGCTGGACCGCTCCTTCTGCCAGAAAGTCTACACAGCGTCGAATTTTATCAGCGTGATGTTGATTCTGTTGCCCCCAACGGCATCATGCTCATCGGCCTGCGGTCCCTGGTCGCGCCGCCCGCTTGAGCTCGTGCCCGGAAGGGGTGGAGTGCCGGCCGTCAACCTTCGTCGTCTTCAACGGCGGCAGGGTCCCGGAAGGGGCCGCTGGCCTTGGCCGGAGCCGCTGGCCCTGATGTTGAACAGATAGCGGCCCAGGAACTCGCATTCTTGCCAGGGCGAGCGTTCATCGGGCAACAGCGGAGGTCGACATGGTGCAGAGAAGATCTGAAGTTTCCCCGTAACCTTGGACACTCGATGGTTATGCCGCGAGGGCGTGCTGTTGCCGCTGCCTGGTCTCAGCTGGGGTGAGGTAGCCGAAGATCTTGTGCTTGCGCAGGCGGCGGCGGTTGTAGAAGGTCTCGATGTAGTTCAAGACCTCGGCGCGGGCGGTGGCCCGGTCGAGCCAGGTCCGGGTGCCGATCTCCTCCTTGAGTAGGGCCCAGAAGCTTTCAGCGGCGGCGTTGTCGAAGCATGATCCGGTGCGCCCGCAGCTCTGGCGCAGTCCCAACTCCCGTATTCGAGCGCGGAACTGGGTCGATCTGTACTCGCTTCCGCGATCACTGTGGATCACGCAGTCGGGCTGCAGGTGGCCCCGGCCGTGGGCCATGTCCAGGGCGTCGACGACGAGTTCGGCGCGGTGGTGGTCAGCCATGGCATAGCCGACCACCTCGCGGGTGGCCAGGTCCAGCCAGCAGGCGAGGTAGAGCCAGCCCTCGGCGATGGGCAGGTAGGTAATGTCGCCGACCAGTTTGGTTCCGGGCATATCGGCATGAAAGTCGCGGCCGATCAGGTTCGGGGCCGGCTTCGCCTTCTTGTCCGGACGGGTCAGTGAGCGGTGCCTGCGGCGGGTGACGCCGCGGATGTCACGCTCGCGCATCACGCGGGCCAGGCGCTTGCGGTTCACCCGTCGCCCGAGGCGGCGCAACTCGGCGTGGATGCGCGGGACACCGTAGGTGCGGCGGGAGGTGAGGTGCAGCACGGTGATCTCGTGCGCGAGTGCGTCGTCGGCGTCCTGGCGCCTGCGGCGGGCGGCCTCGCCCTCGCGCCAGGCGTAGGAGGAGGAGCGGGGTCACGTGCAGCAGCCGGCACAGCAGGGTGATCGGGTAGTTCGCCTTCTCCGCATGGATGAACCGGTACAACTCGCTCACCGGTCGTTCTCGTTCACGAAGAAGGCGGTCGCTTTTTTTCAGGACCTCGATCGTGTGCTGCTGTTCGCGGTTCTCCTTGCGCAGCCGTCGCAGTTCCTCGCGCTCGGCGCTGGGCAGCTCGCCACTCTGACCCTCGCCCCGGTCGGCCTTGGCCCTGCGGTACCAGCCGCGCAGGGACTCCGAGCTGATGCCGAGTTCCCGGGCCACCGCGGTAACCGTCTTGGCCGCCCGACAGCCGCTTCCTGGCCACGTCATCGACCGACAAGGCGCTCTATGTCTGGGACGCTCGCCGGGGAACGGCCGTGACGACCTTGCACGGGCACACGGACTACGCATGGCGCGTCGCCTGGTCTCCTGATGGCCGTCGGCTCGCCAGCGGCTCCCGGGATCGCACCATTCGTCTCTGGGACCCGTTCAGCGGTGCCGAGCTCGTCACCATGACCGGGCACCAGGAACGCGTTCAAGGCGTCGCCTGGTCGCCTGACGGGCGGCACTTGGCCACCGTGTCCTGGGACCGCACGGTACGGCTCTGGAACCCGGACGACGGCCGGGAGCTGACCGTCGTGGGGGTCCACGACGACCAGGTCAATGGTCTGGCATGGCATCCGGATGGCTCACTCCTGGCCACCGCCTCCCGAGACCGCAGCATAAGAGTCTGGGAACCCACCACGGATATGGAGACCTTGCTCAGGCGTGCCCGGTCCCGGGTCTTCCGCCGACTCACCGACGACGAACGCCGCAGCTTCCTGTTGCCGACAACTCGGCGCGGCACGCGAGCCTGATACCAGTGCGGGACTACTGAAGACAGCGACGGTCGGCCGGCGGATGCTGTCCGGTGCTCGTGCTGGTTGTGGACGGTTGCCCGGGGTGTAGATCGACTGTCAGCTAGGTCAAGCCGTCCGTTGACGCCAGCTAGATACTGAGTGTAGATACTGAGGTATGACTGTTCCTCTGGCACTCCTCGGACTCCTTGAACGGGAGTCGAGCCACGGCTACGACCTCAAGCGCGACTACGACACCTATTTCGGCCGGGGCAAGCCGCTGCCCGCCGGGCAGGTCTACTCGACCCTGGGGCGCCTCGCCCGTGACGGGAAGGTCGAGGTCGGCGAGACCGGGCCCGGTTCGGGGCCTGACCGTAAGCGTTACGTGATCACCGAGCTGGGGGTCACGCAGGTCGAGACCTGGCTGACCGAGCCGGTCGCGGGTGAACCGCACCTGCAGACGGTGCTGTTCACCAAGGTCGTACTGGCGGTGCTGCTCGAGCGCGACCCCCGCGTGTACCTCGACATCCAGCGCGCCGCCCACATGGAGCGGATGAGGGAGCTGACCGAACTGCGCCGGACCGGCAGCACCATCGACACCCTGCTCGCCGATCACGGCGTATTCCACCTGGAGGCCGATCTGCGGTGGATGGACCAGACCGTGGCACGGCTCGCCGCTCTGACAGCGGAGGTGCGCTCATGACTTCGGACGAAGTCTTCCTCCTGCAAGCACGCGATGCTGTCCTGTCGTTCGGGCAGACGCCCGCACTGCAGGGCGCCAACCTCTCCGCTCGCGCCGGCGAGATCCTCGCCGTCACCGGCCCGAGCGGCTCCGGCAAGTCCACGCTGCTGCACTGCCTGGCCGGGATCCTCGTCCCCGACTCCGGCGAGATCTGGTTCGACGGCCGTCGCGTCGACACCCAGGGCGAGCCCGAACGCAGCACGCTGCGCCGGGACCGGTTCGGCTTCGTCTTCCAGTTCGGTCAGCTCGTCCCCGAGCTGACCGCCGAGGAGAACGTCGCCCTGCCGCTGCTGCTCGCCAAGTCCCGCAGGGCGGGCGCGCTGGCCGAGGCCCGATCGTGGTTCGGGCGGCTCGGCCTGGACGGTCTCGAGGGGCGCCGATCCGGCGAACTCTCCGGCGGACAGGCACAGCGTGTCGCCCTGGCCCGCGCCCTGGTGTCCCGGCCCACGGTGCTCTTCGCCGACGAGCCGACCGGATCGCTCGACTCGCTCACCGGCGAGCACGTGATGGACCTGCTGGTCGCCTCGGCACGGGAGGAGGGCACCACGGTCGTCCTCGTCACCCACGAGCCGCGGGTGGCCGCCTTCGCGAACCGCGAAGTCATCGTCCGTGACGGCAAGGTCACACCCCTCTTCGTCGAACGGCTCACCTCGTGATCCGCCTCGGCCTGCGCCTCACCCTGAGCGGCGGCAGGGAGGCCGCCGCCCGCCTCGCCGTCATCGCGGCCGCCGTCGCTCTCGGCGTCGGCCTGCTGCTGAGCATCCTGGCTGCCATCAACGCCACCGCCACCCAGAACAGCCGCAACGCCTGGCTCAACACCGGCTCCGGCACGAGGACATCGAGCCGGTCGACAGCAAACTCAGACACCGACCCGCTGTGGTGGCTGCTCAGGGCGGACCACTTCGACGGCAAAACCATCGGCCGTGTCGACGTCGCCGCCACCGGCCCGAACTCCCCGGTCCCACCAGGACTCTCACGCCTTCCCGGACAGGGAGAGTTCTACGCCTCACCGGCCCTGGACAAGCTCCTCCACTCCACTCCGGCCGCCGAACTCGCCGACCGCTACCCAGGCCACCAGATCGGCACGGTCGGCACGGCGGCGCTCCCGGGCCCCGACTCCCTGCTCATCGTCATCGGCCACCGCCCCGACCAACTCGCGAAACAGCACGACGCCACCCAGGTCACCACGATCACCACCGCGCCTCCCAGCAGCTGCAACGGCACGAACTGCACGGTCAGGGCGGGCATCGACAACAGGGGCGTCAAGCTCATCCTCTCCGTCGCGGGCACCGCCCTGATCTTCCCCGTGCTCATCCTCATCGGCACGGCCACCCGGCTGGCAGCCGCCCGCCGCGAGCAGCGCTTCGCCGCGATGCGCCTGGTGGGCGCCACACCGCGGCAGATCTCGATGCTCTCCGCCGTCGAATCGACGGTCGCCGCGATCGTCGGCACGGCCCTCGGCTTCGGCCTCCTCTACCTGTTCCGTACACAGCTGGCCTTGGTCAACCTCACGCAGACGCCCTACTTCGCCAGCGACCTCACGCTCCGGACCGGCGACATCCTCCTCGTCTCCGTCGCCGTCCCGGTGGGGGCCGCCATCGCGGCCCGGATCGCCCTGCGCTGCGTGCAGGTCTCCCCGCTTGGGGTCACCCGGCGCGTCACGCCACGCCCGCCGCGGGTCTACCGGCTGATCCCACTGGCCGCCGGCATCGCCGAACTCTCGTACACCATCGGCCGGGTGCCCAGGAGCACCAACGGCCAGATCTGGGTCTTCGTCCCGGGAATCCTGCTGGTCCTGACCGGACTCGTCATCGCCGGCCCCTGGCTGACCATGGCCGGAGCCCGCGTCCTGGCCCGGCAGACCAGCCGGCCCGCGCTGCTCGTCGCGGGCCGGCGGCTCGCGGACGACCCGAAAGCCGGCTTCCGCGCGGTCAGCGGGCTGGTCCTCGCCCTGTGCGTCACCAGCGCGGCCGTCGGGATCATCGGCTCGCTGAACGCCGAGCGCAGCATCCCGCAGGCCGGCCGGGCGGTCGCCGGCGCCTTGGACGCCAACTACACCGAAGGTTTCAACCGAGCTACCGGACGTCCGCTCGGCAGCGTGCCCCCGCTCTCGAAGGCCGCGCTCGACGACCTGAACTCCGTGCCGGGCGTCAAAGGCGTGCTGATGATCCGCACGAACCCGCTCGGCACCACGGACCCGGCCATGCACGCCCGACAAGGCGGCGGAACCCCACCGATCGCCGGCCTGGCCTCGTGCACGGAGCTCGCGAGGATGCCGGCGAACAACGCATGCACCTCCGGAGCCCAAGCGGCGTCGGTCCCCCAGAACTACGGCAGCTTCGGCACGTACTACTGGATGCACTGGCCTTCGGCATGGCCCGCCGCCGACATCTCCGCCCAACGCCTCGCCCGCCTCCCGGTCCAGGAGATCGTCGTGGCCACCGACGGGACGACGTCGGCGATCGAACGTGCGCGCACCATCCTCGCGAACACGTATCCCGACCACGACGTCCCCTGGACCGTCCGCGAGAACCATGCCCAAAGCGGCGCACAACTCGCCGGATACCAGCAACTGGCCAACGTGGTCATCCTGGTCAGTTTCCCCATCGCCGGCTGCAGCCTGGCGGTGAGCGTGGCCGGGGGCTTGCGCGACCGCAAGCGCCCCTTCAGCCTGCTGCGGCTGACCGGCACTCAGCTCGGGGTGCTGCGGCGGGTAGTCCTTCTGGAGAGCGCGGTTCCGCTCCTGGCGGTCGCCGTGGTGGCGATCGGGATGGGTTTCCTGGCTGCCCAACTGTTCGTGCAGGCACAGTTCAGGTACTCGATCCAGGCACCGGGGATCCAGTACTACGCGATCGTGCTCGCCGGGCTCCTCGCCTCGCTGGCGGTCATCGCGTCCACGATGCCGCTGCTCAGACGGATCACGGGACCCGAAACGGCACGCAACGACTGACATGCTCTTCGCCCTGAAGGACCCCGTTGCTGATCTCTCATTTCGAGGGGTGGGCGAGGAGGCGGCATAAGTGGGTGGTGCGGGTGTGCTCGGGGGCGGTGGCCTTGCTGCCAGGCTTCGATCCGGATGAGGTTGACGGCGGTCGCGGCGAGGCAGTGGTCCAGGTGGGTGGCAGCGGCGGTCCGGTAGCGGCTGCGGCGTGCGTGGGTGCGGTGGACGATCTGGCAGACGGTGGCCTCGATCCCGGCACGTGGGCGGTGGCGTTCCCGCCAGGCGTCGGTGGTCTGCTCGCGGCGTCGCTGCTGGAGTGCCGCTCTCTGGGCGGGCTCGCGCAGGGTAAGTGCCCGCCCCCACTTGCCGTTGCCCGCTGTCGTGCATTGCGAGCGCAGCGGGCAGTCGCGGCAGGTCGCCGCGTCGAAACGGATCTGGACCAAGGGCACACGCGTGCGGCGGCTGCTGCGGGTGGTCGCCCAGGAGATGCTGGTCCGGCCGGCCGGGCAGATCGCCTGACGCTGTGCGTCGTCGATCCGGAAGTGGTCGTGGCCGAAGCGCTCGTGGCCATCGCCGCCGGCGACGGGGCGGGCGGGGCCGACAAGTTCGATGCCGTGTTCCTGGCGGGCGGCGACCAGGGTTCCAGCCGTGACGTATCCGCTGTCGACGAGTTGCTCGGCGGGTAGCAGCTCCCGCGCGGCGAGACGGGTGTGGATCCCGGGCAGGGCCTGGCTGTCGTCTCCTTCGGCGGCGCTGGTGGTGGCGATGTCCGTGATCAGCCGGGGTGCGTCGTCGTTGCAGGTCTCGGTCAGATGCAGGCAGTAGCCCGTCCAGCCGGTGGTCTTCTTGGTGCCGTAGCGCGCCTCGGTGTCATAAGGGCTGGCCAGCCGCTGGTGCCCCGGTGGCAGGTCCTCTGCCTCGCGGGTCCGAACGCCGTCCTGGCCGTGGTGGTACTGCTGCACCCAGGCCCGGCGCAGGGTCTCCAGAGCGGGGACGCGGCGCAGCCAGTCGGGGGCATCGGGGCGCCAGGCGGCCGTGAGCAGGTGGAATCCGTCCTCGCCGACCTGGCGCAGCCAGCTGTCGCGGTCCTGGTCGTCGGGCAGGCCGTGCCAGGAGTCCACGCGTTCCCCGTACCAGCCCAGCCAGTTGGTCTCCCGTTCGGCCAGGGCCTGCTCCAGCCAGTCCGGTGCGGCAGCGGCGAGCGCCTCCAGCGCGGCCCGCAGGGTCTCGGCAACGAACTCCATCCGGTTCAGCAGGCGCACGTCGGCGACCACTCGGGTGGAGTCGGTGCGCTGGCGTCCGCCCCGGCGCAGCAGGTCCTGGCCCGCGGCGACCTCCAACACCGCCTCCAGGACGCGTTCTTCGAGACCGTGCGCGATCAGCCGGGCCCGGAACCGGGCCAGCAGCGAGTGGTCGAACCCGCTGTCGTCGAGGTCCAGGCCCAGCAGGTATTTCCAGTCGATCCGGGCCCGCACGGCCTCGGCAGCCTGCCGGTCGGACAGCCTCTCGGCGTACTGCATTCCACGGACGACGCCGTCGCCTGGATCCTGCTCGCGGGGGTGCTGAGCGTGGCCAAGGGCGAGGCGGGGCCGGTTCTGAAGGCGGTCGGTGGCTCCCTGCTGTTCGTAGCCGTCCTGTTCCTGTTGGGCCGTCGTTTGCTGGTGTGGATCGCGGGCCGGCCCGGCCTCGGCGACGACACCCGCCTTCTCTTCACCGTCGCCGGGCTGTTCTGCGCGGCCTGGTTCACCGACGTCATCGGCTTGTACGCCGTCTTCGGGGGGTTCTGCATGGGCATGGCCATGCCGCGCGGTGAGTCGTCCGAACACCTCGTACGGACAACGCAGTCCGTCACCCAGGTCGTGTTTGTGCCGATGTTCTTCACCTACTCGGGCCTCAACACCCGGTTCGACGTGTTCTCCGACCCGTCCGTGACGGCGTTCGGGGCGGCCGCGGTGGTCCTGGCGGTGGTCGGCAAGTTCGGCGGCTGCTGGGCCGCGGCCCAGCAGCGCGGTGAACCGGCCCGGTGGCAATCCGGGTCGGCGCCCTGATGAATGCGCGTGGGCTGATGCAGCTGATCGCCCTCAACATCGGCCTGGCGGCCGGCATCGTCAGCGAGGAACTGTTCACCGCGCTGGTCCTCGGCGCCCTGGTCACCACGGTCATGACGGTCCCGGTAGTGAGCCGACTTGATCGCCAGGACGCCAGGCTCCGGGCGGCCGAAGGGGCGAGGGACAGCGAGGAGGCGGCAGCAGCGGCGAGTTGAGCGGGTCGCGGGCGTTTTCTGTGGTGAGGGCTGGGCCGGTCCAGCCCTCACGTCGAGACCAGTCTCAGTGCAGCGCGTCGAGGGCGGCGAGGATGTCGGCCGGTTCGGCGCGGGTCGTGTAGTCCGTGTCGACGAAGTCCCAGGGGATGGTGCCGTCGCGGTCGACGACGTACGTGGCGGGCAAGGGAAGCGCGGGTGGCCGTCGTTGACGCGCTGGAGGTCGAAGCCGAGTGTGGCGTGGACGGCGCCGACGTCCAGCGCGTCCCGCGTGGCGCAGGACACGTTCATGACAGGATTGCATTGGGGAATGTTCAGGGAAGTCATAGGGGCGTCCATGATTGCCGTGACGTGAAGGGATGACCCGTGACGTCCACTGCGCGTCCCCCCATACCCCGAGCCGCAGGATCGTTTCCGTTCATCGGCCACGCTCTGAAGATGCGCGACAACCTCGGCTTCATCGACTCGCTGCGCGAGACAGGGGAACCACTCGTCGAGATCGTCCTGCAACCCGGGACGCGCACGATCGTGGTCCAGGACCCGGCCCTGATCCACCAGATGCTCAAGGGCCTGGGGCCCACCCTCGACAAGGGCCGACTCTACGACAAGCTGGGCCAGCTGCTGGGCGACAGCGTCGTCACCGCCACCGGCCGCGACCACGTACGCAAACGCCGCCAGCTTCAACCCGCGTTCGCCCACACCGAGATCAGCCGGTACGTCGACCTCATGCGCGCCGAGGTGACGGCCACCGTCGCCGCCTGGGAGCGCGGGCGGCTCCTCGACGTACACGAGGCGATGGTCGGGCTCAGTCTCGACATGCTGGCCAAGACGGTGTTCGCCGGCAGCCTCGATGACGCCGTCTTCCGCCGGCTGCGCAGCGACGTGTCGGTGGTGATGAGCGGCGTCGGTCTGCGCATGATGCTGCCCGACTGGGCCGAGCGCGTGCCGCTGCCCTTCAACCGCCGCTTCGACCGGGCCCGGGCCGGGGTGCGCGCCACCATCAACACCGCCGTCGACGAACTGCAGGCCTCCGGGCACGACACCGGGGACATGCTCTCCATGCTGCTGCGCACCATCGACGAGGAGACCGGCGAGCCGCTGACCGGGCATCAGATCTGCTCCGAGATCTTCCTCCTGGCCGTGGCAGGCACCGAGACGACCGCGTCCTTGCTGGCCTGGACCCTGTACGAGCTCGCCCGCAACCCCGGCATCGAGGCCCGGGTCCTGGCCGAGCTGGACGAGGTCCTCGGCGAACGGCCGGTCGCCTTCGACGACGTGATCCGGCTGCCCTACCTGAACCGGGTGATCACCGAGACCCTGCGGCTGCACCACCCCGGCTGGCTGGTCACCCGCCGCACCACCGAGGAGACCCGGCTCGGCGAGTGGACGCTGCCCGCCGGCACCGAGCTGGCCTACTGCCAGCACGCCCTGCACCGCGACCCCGAGCGCTTCCCCGACCCGCTCACCTTCGACCCGGACCGGTGGATCGACGCCGCTCAGGAGCCTCCGCCGGGCGCGTTCGTGCCCTTCGGGGACGGCAAGCACAAGTGCATGGGGGACCGTTTCGCCCTCACCGAGATGGTCACGGCGCTCGCGACGATGCTGCGTTCGGTACGGCTGGAGCTCTCCGAGGGCCAGGTCATCCGCCAGGTCGCCCGGCTCACCGTACGGCCGCGCACCCTGCGGATGACCGTCCGTCCCCGGAACCGTCCCCGAGCCGGGGTCGGCCGCTAGCGTCGCATCGGGCAAGGTTCGCCCTCACGACCTCGCGGAGGCGTTCGGCGGCGGCGTGCTTGTTCCGCCAGATGATGTAGCGACGGATCATGCTTCCCGGTTCTTGTCCCGACGCGCCGACGCCGCTTCGTCGTCAGGCGCGGGGGAGTGGTTGTCGCAGACAATCGCGATGCGCTTCTCGATCGGGTGCAGTGGGCGCAGGTAGTGGCAGAACTCCAGGAACTTCGACCTGTTCTTGGTCTTCCGGATGTGTCCGTGAAGCTGGTCCTTGGTCCGGTCGTAGGCGGCGAACAGGTGCTGGACCCCGTGCGGGCGGGTGTAGGTCGCCCGCAGGCGGGGCCGAGGACCGCGATCAGGATCCTTGTGCCGGCCGCCGCGTTCGGCCCGCTGCCGCCCTGGGTGGGGCTGGAGGTTGAGCGGCCCGAACTCATCCATGCGGAAGATGACTTCGGGTTCGCCCTCCTCGGCCATGACCTCCCCGTCGGCGATCGCGCAGGTGTGCTCGACCCGCGCCTTCCTCGCCTCGTGGTCCGGGTCGCGAGAGGTCTTGCAGGTCTTCACGCGTGGAAACGAGACGCCCTCCTCGCGGAGCAGGACCCGCAGGCCCTCGTGGCTGATGTCGTCGACGACCCCCTCGGCGACCAGGAAAACGGCCGGCTTGGCCAGGCTCCAGGTCGAAAACGGCAAGCCGTGCTCGGCCGGCCTGGACTTGGCGATCTTCTTGATCTCCCGGCGTTCCGGGAGACTGAAGGTCTTCGGCCGGCCGCCTTGTACTTCCGGTAGAGCGCCTCGAAGCCGTCGGCATGGAAGTTGTGGATCGCGTCCCGGACCCGGTCCGCGCTGGTGAACGTGACCTCGGCGATCTTCGCCATCGGCATGCCCTGGGCGGATACCAGCACCATCTGGGCGCGGCGCCAGGTCACCACCGGCCCGGTCCCCTGCGGGTGATCCGCAGCAGCCGCCTGTCATCGTCGTCATCGATCTCACGGACGCGCACTCGCTCTGCCATGGGTACAGCCAGGCGGTTACGAGCTACCCGGCACAAACACGTCGGGCCGTATGCGCGGCTCCAGGTCAAAGCCACCTACCGACAACCAGCACGCAATACAGGGCGAACGCTGCCTGATACGACGCTAGAACGCCGCGAGCCGTGCGAGGAGGAACTCAGCGGAAGCGTCCATCACGGCGGCGAAGTGTCCACCGTTGGCGGGGTAATGAAACCCATGTTGAGCGCGTTCGTACTCAAGCAAGACGCAGTCATTGCCAACCTGCACCATCGCATCCCGAAACTGTCGCACCTGGTCGATCGGCACGATTTTGTCGGCCGTCCCATGTTGGATCAGCATCGGCGGGTTGCCGGACCGTACGAACTCGATGGGCGAGTAATCGATCGCCCTTCCGGCAGCGATGCCGATGTCCTCTTCAATCAGGTGCTGTCGTTCTGGTGAGAAGGCCAAATCGACCGGCGGATTGAGGGCCACGATGGCCGCGCCGCCGGGCTCGGCAGCCGGACAGGGCCCGACAGGGCTGATCATCGCGGCGACGAGCGCGAGGTGACCACCGGCCGAACTGCCGCCGGACGCCAGGCGTGACGCGTCGAGCCCACGCGACGCAGCCAACCTTCCGAAACGTTCGACCGCGCGCCGGACGTCAGCGACGCAGTCGACGATGCCCATAGCGCCGTGACCGAGCAGTCGATACCCGGCTGACACCGCGAAGATGCCGCGCAACGCCAGTTGCCGGCAATGCGGGGCCAGGCCGTCCGGCGATCCTTTGTGTAGAGCGCCGCCGTGAAACAAGACGACACCGGCCGCGGGATGTGTGCCATCAGCCAGTTCGAAGGCCAACATCGGAAGCTCACTGCCGTCGGCGGCTTCATAGACCGTCGAGGACTCTCGAATGCCTGCCACGGATGGCATTCGACCATCAACCGCAGGTGCCAGCAACCGAATCGGCACCGAACCGGGAGAAGTCCTACTCCGCGCCAATGGGACGATCAACTGACCAGTCGGCCAACGGGCCATCGCGGGGAAGTACCGCACCAACCAGTCATGGCGGCACCTTCCCGACGAGCTCGGGCCGCCGTCCTGGCGCGGCGGCGGACGCCATGGTGCTTGATCATGGCGAAGACCTCCGGTGTGGTGGAGCTGTCTAGGACTGCACCGCACGGAGGTCTTCGTGTCCCACCGTAAGGCCCGGCTGACCGTTCACGGCAGGCGACTGCTGGTCGTACGTGTCCGCGCCGGCCGCCCCGTCGCCCGGACGCTCCCGCGTCGGGCTGAGCGCCAAGTTCCACCTGGCCGCAGACGGCCGCGCACGGCCCCTCGCCTTCACCGTCACCGCAGGCCAGGCAGGTGATGCACAAGCCTTCGAGACGGTGATGTCCCGCATCCGCGTGCCCTGCGGGGGCCCGGGCGGGCCTCTGGCCGTTCTGGCCGACCGCGCGTATTCCTCACGCGCCAACCGTAGCCACCTGCGGCGCCGGGGCATCCGCGCGGTCATCCCGCAGCCGTCGGACCTCAAGCAGCGGCGCGGCCCGGCCACACGAACCGACAAGCTCGCGATCGCCTACGAGGCCGCACTCCACCTCGCCGGCATCCTCATCTGGATCCGACGCTGACCAAGACAGGCTCTGGCGGCCGTGCGCACACGGCTGGCACGCATGGTCGGAAGGGGTGCCGGCCATGGGCCGCGCGTGATCCAGCGCAGGCGGAGCAGCCACACCGCATCAGGCTGCCGGGAGCGCCGATCTCCTCGAAGCGGTCAACTTCTGGCGGTTCACCTGCCTGGATGATCGACAGCCGGTCAGGGTGCCGCACCCAGCATCCGGCCCATCGACGGACCCGGCATCTGCAGGCCCGGCAGCAGCCAGTCCTGGAACGGAGCGAGCACGGCCAGCACGAGGAGGGCGACGCCCACCGCCCAGCTGAGCCAGGGACCGCCCCGCCACAGCTTCTCCAAGAAGATCACCGCCGCCAACCCCGCCATCGCCGCCACGTTCATCACGCCGAGCGGGATCAGGACGATCATCAGGCCCCAGCAGCAGCCGACGCAGTAGAGCCCGTGGTGCGCGCCCACCCGCAGATCCTTCGCCCACGGCCGGAAGCGCGCGTACCGCAGCAGCTGGAACATCGGGCTGCGGCAGTGCCGCAGGCAGACCCGCTTCAGCGGCCCGAACTGCTGAACTCCCGCGAGCAGGAAGGCACTCGCGCCGATCCAGCGGCCCGCCCCGGGGTGATCGTCGACCAGGTGCCCGGTCGCCGCCAGCGCCCCGTACACCAGCAGCCCGAACCCAGCCCAGGCGAGCAGATAGCCGCTGACGAACTCCGTGAGGCGCAGCACACGGACCCGGCCCGCGGTGCTGCGGTTGATCGCCTGCACCCAGGTGAGAGCGACCGGTGCCAGCGACGGCAGCATCATCGCCGCCATCATGACCACCCACAGGAGGAGGAAGAGCGGGAGCGCCAGCCCCATGGTGCCCGGTTCCATCCCCATGTCCCGTGACTGCGCGGCCGTGAGCACCCACGCCAGAGCGGCGATCAGGGTCAGGAGAATCCAGCCGAGGACAAGATCACGCCTCGGTAGCAGGATCCCCGGCCGGGTGGGCTCCGGCGGGGCGAGCCGGAGATGCGGCATGGCATGCCTCCCAAGGACGCCCGCCGTCCCGGTGGCCGTAGCGAGCACTCCGAAGACATCTCCAGCAGAGCACAGAAACGCAGGCGCTTCAAAGCGCAGGAACGGGACACGGGACGGAGCCGTCATGACAGTGAGCGGGCCTCCCCGGTGTGTCGGCGACCGCGCTGGAGGGCGACCCGTGACGACACTCCGGTTGAGCCTTCGAGACATTCCGGGGCTCGACCGGCTGACGTTCTCTCTGGGTGACGACCTGATTGCAGTTCGTGTGGGTGTCGGGGGCCGCTCAACCCCTCCCGCCTCCGAAGGGCACTTCGCTTTCGCGTCGCTCGGGCGCACCCTGGAAGTGACGCCACTCCGTGTCCTGGAAGAGGAGGTGCGAGATGGCTGAGCAGACTGCCGGCAGCCCGCCTTGGCGCGTGGTCGGCGACTGGTTCGACACCTGCAACTGCGCCATACCGTGCCCGTGTACGTTCGCCCAACCCCCCTCCGAGGGCGACTGCGAAGGCGTGCTCGCCTGGCACATACGCGAGGGACAGTTCGGGGATGTCCGGCTCGACGACCTCAATGTCCTGATGCTCGGATCCTTCACCGGCAACGTGTGGACCGGCGAACACACCGACCCGTTTGCCGCCGTCTTCATCGACGAACGCGCCGACGATCAGCAGCGCGCCGCACTCGGCGCGATCTTCGGCGGGGAGGCCGGCGGCTGGCCCCAACAGTTCGTCCA
The DNA here is from genome assembly GCF_053596855.1 of Streptomyces sp. NPDC001617. Taxonomy (NCBI): domain Bacteria; kingdom Bacillati; phylum Actinomycetota; class Actinomycetes; order Kitasatosporales; family Streptomycetaceae; genus Streptomyces; species Streptomyces sp. NPDC001617. The sequence continues at coordinate 74,693 of NZ_JBSFHA010000036.1, read as the reverse complement.
GGACTTCCACCCGGAGATGCGCGGCATGGACGTCGCTCCGATCACCGTCGAGGTCGACGAGGACCTGGGGTCGTGGCACGCCGAGATCCCCGGCCGGGTAACCGCCCGTGCCGAGGCCCTCACCGGTCCCACCACGCCCGAGGGGGCGCGGGTCCAGGTCCACAACGCCCCCGGTGCCGAGGTCGGCCCGGGGCAGATTGCCACCTGGGGCCGGGCCACCGCCGATGAGGCCGACGCCTTCGGCTTCAGCTGGAGCCGCAGCGGCAAGTCCAGCAAGTACTTCCCCTTCGACTGGAGCGGCCCCGACTGACGTGCGATCGGCCGGGTCTCAGCGTGGTTGGTCATCAGGGTCTGCGCTGCCACAGCCTCTCCCAGGCCATGGCGGAACACGATGAGCCTCTGATCCGCTTGGCGCCGTCTGCTCAGGGATTTGCCCGGGCCTGGCGGCGGCAGGAACTCGTCGCAGGGCGTGCGGTCGAACACGAAACGGCTGCGGAGGATGTTCTTGTCGCGGACCGTGACGCACTCCGCGGTCGGCGCGCTCTTCGCCGGGATCGTCTTGGTGTCGTACAGGAGCAGACCCGTTCTGCCGTCCCCGAACGCGGCGATCATCTCCCCGTGATCAGGAACCCTCCGGCGAACGGCTCAAGAATTTCCCGGCACGCGGCAGAGCCGTCGAGCCGCCCGGCCGGGGCGTCGCACGCGACGCCGTCGGCGATGTAGGCGCATCGCCAGATCTTCCGCTGGTGGCCACTGACGGGGAGGGCAGTCGAACGATGACATACGACAAGGACCTGGCAGACCGCATCCGCGAGGCGCTGTCGGGCGAGGCGCAGGTCCGCGAGGTGGGGATGTTCGGCGGCCTCACGTTCATGGTCAACGACAGGATGACGGCAACGGCCAACACCCATGGACAGCTCATGGTCCGCTGCGATCCCGAGCGTGTCGAGGAATTGCTCGGGCGAGACGGAGCGGACTGGCCGGAGATGCGCGGCCGCAGGATGAGCAAGGGCTGGATCGTGGTCGACACCTACGGTACGGAGTCGGAGGAAGCCTTCACGTCCTGGATTGAGGAAGCCCTTGACTACAACAGGAAGGTCAGCGGCAGTGGCGGCTGACGGCGGTACTGGGGCCACGCTCCCGTCGACGGTTTCCTGCCCCGATGCGCGGTCCCCGGGCCAACTGACGGCCACTCAGAAGGAAGCACCTGACTGGGGCTGAGTTCGGCCGACGGGGCGGTTGAGCGACGCATGGGGTGGCGTCGGCCCACGCTGCTCAACTGGTACCGGCCTGGCGGGTGCGGCAGCTGGGCGCAGCAGGGTCGAGTGGGAGGTCGAGCCAGACCCGGTCGCGTAGTTCGACGCCGTCGATGAGGGTGCAGGGCTCGTAGCCGGTGCGGGGGGTGAAGGCGTCCCGTTCGATCGCTTGCATGCGGAATCCCAGTCGCTGGTAGAAGCGCAGGTTGCCGATGTCGGCCGCGGCGGTGGTGACCAGCAGGCGTTTTCCCGAATCGCGGCAGACCAGGTCGATCGCACAGTGCACCAGACGCCTGCCCACACCGGTGCGCTGAAGGTCCTCCCGTACGGCCATGTTCTTGATCTCGAAGGTGTCGGCCTGGTCGGTGTCCACCAGCTGCAGATGACCGAGCACATCCGTTCCGCGCAACGCGACCAGCACGCGCCCGTCCTCGATGTAGGAGGCGAGGTGCGTGGGTGAGTCCTCGGCCAGTTCGAACAGGGGCCGCAGCTTCTCCCGCGAGCCGTCGTACGGCACCACGCGCACCCCGTCGGGGGTTTCGGCCCATGGACCTCGCACCGTGTGGACCACATGGGCGGCAACCGACGCATCAGGGCGCGCCGCGGCTCCACTCGGTGGAAACTGCTTCACCAGAACGGCACGGGCGTACAGCAGGTGGAATCCCCGGCGCTGCACATTCTGCTGGGACTTGGAGCCAGGTTGGGTGGTCACGACGGCGATGTCGCAGTCGGCGGCAGCGGCGTCGGCGAGCCGGGTCGAGAGCAGGGCGGTCTGGATGCCGCGTCGGCGGTACGAGGGGGCGGTCGCCGCGCCCGTGAACTGTGCGACGCCGTCCGCGATGCGGAGGCTGCCGCCCCCGGCGACGGCTTCCTCGGCAGCGAGGTCGCGGAGACCAACCCGCAGGCCCGGCTTGCCGTGGCCACCGGGTTCCTGCGCTGGGAGGCCGCCATCCGCTCCGGCCTGCGGGACAGCGCGACCGCGGCGACCTCGACGGCGATCCCGAAGAACCCGCCCTCGCCACCCTCGCCGCACTCCAGGGCGGCCTCCTGCTCACCCAACTGCAGCGCCAGGTCCGGCCGTTGGAAGTGACCCTCGACGCGATGCTCGCCCACATCGCCTCGCACACGAAACGCCCTTGACGCTGTCGTCGGCGTCAGCACGCCGCGCCCGAACGCGTGGGGGAGTGCGCCATGGGCCGGCACCACGAGACGATCGACGCGGAGCCAGGATCCCTGATATCCGAGCACACGCGACATCGGTCGAATTGATGACGGATGAGGGGCAAAGCGCGACAAACGGATATCGATGCGAGAAGCTGCGGCTGGACCCGTCCCCGTTCCGGGGCGGTCTGCCGCCTGACGCGAAGGAGCCCGCCGTGACCGCCGCGAACCCCGACGACGCGTACCGCTTCGACGACCTCACCGCCGTGTTCATCAACTGCACGCTCAAGCCCTCTCCGCAGCTCAGCCACACCCAGGGCCTGATCGACAAGAGCGCGGAGATCATGATGTCGCGTGGCGTCACCACGTCCGAGATCCGGGCCGTCGACCACGACATCGCCCCGGGCGTCTATCCGGACATGACCGAGCACGGCTTCGCCACGGACGAGTGGCCCGCACTGTACGAGCGCGTCATGGCCGCGGACATCCTCGTGCTCGCCGGACCGATCTGGCTCGGCGACAACAGCTCGGTCACCAAGCACGTCATCGAACGGCTCTACAGCTGCTCCGGACTGCTCAACCCCGAAGGCCAGTACGCCTATTACGGCCGGGTCGGCGGCTGCCTGATCACCGGCAACGAGGACGGCGTGAAGCACTGCGCGATGAACATCCTCTACAGCCTCCAGCACCTCGGCTACACCATCCCGCCGCAGGCCGACGCCGGCTGGATCGGCCCGGCGGGCCCCGGCCCCTCCTACCTCGACCCGGGCTCGGGCGGCCCGGAGAACGACTTCACCAACCGCAACACCACCTTCATGACCTGGAATCTGATGCACCTGGCGGCCATGCTCAAGCGCGCCAAGGGCTTCCCCGCCCACGGCAATCAACGCTCGGAGTGGGACGCGGGCTGCCGCTTCGACGCGCCCAACCCCGACTACCGGTGAGCCAGGGCTTCTCCCGCGGATACGCGCCAGGCGAAGGGACTCGGCGGCGGCGGACCATCCGGCGGGAAGTCCGTCCGCCCGTTTCCGCAGGCGCACGGCGGCCGTCCTGATCCGGCTCAGGACGGCTCCTCGGGCTGGTGGAACGGTGTGACGTAGAGGCCGAGCGCCTCGTCCAGCTGCCGCAGCGCCCTCTCGGCTGTCTCAGCAGCGGACCAGATCGCCGGGCCCGGCTTCTCCGCCGTCTCCTCGTCGTCGTCCTCGGCGCGGTCGCCAATGGGCGATCGGTCCGACTTCGGAACCCTCAGTCCTTGCTGCCCCGGCGATCCGCGTACACCATGACGGTGACCTTCCCCCCGCTGGACCGCTGATGGACGCCCTGTACGAAGTCCCGCGTGGCCTGGTGCCGTTGTGCTTGACGACTGGCGCCGGTTCCCGGGCTTGATCGGCGTCGGCTCCTTCAGGTTGCCTTGCGGTTCGTGGCCGTGGTTTCCGCGGGCGCGGACGACTTCGGCACATCTGGTGATGAGTCCCGCAGACCGCAGAGCGCCAGGACGGTCATCGCTGCCGCGGCCCCCGCCGCCACACCGAAACCGCCGTGCGCACCGAATGCGTCCACCACCCTCCCCGCCAGTGCCGCGGCGCCCGCTGATCCTGCCGCGCTTGCGGAGTTGCCCCAGGTGAACGCCTGGGTGAGGACGGCGCGCGGGACCGCCGACTCGGTGAGGACCGAGGCGAGGATCAGCAGGACCGGCACCGCGAGTCCGGTCAGGGCGAGGGTGGCGCCGACCGCGAGGGGCGCGTCGAGGAAGGTCAGAGGGAGGCTCGCGAGGGCGAGGCAGGCGGCGGCTGCGGTCTGGTGGCGCCGGGGTGCACCGCCGTGACGCCATGCTCCGTAGGCCCAACCCCCCACAAGATTGGTGCAGTTGGCGGCGAAATAGAGCAGTGCTGCCGCGTTGGGCATGCCGCGTCCGACGGCGTACGCGGCGACGGACACCTGCATCGCGCCGAAGAACACCCCGAGCGTGAGGCCGAGTGCGACCTGCCGCAGGAATGCGGGGCGGAGCAGGGCGCGTCCGGCGTGCCGTCGTTCGGCGTGGCCGGTGAGGGGCGGCATGGTGCGGCGTTGGGTGGCGAGGGCGAGCCCGCCGCCGATGACGAGCGAGGCGGCGAGCAGCACCCCGGCACCCGGGCGGCCCGCCGCGCCGAGGACGCTCACCAGGGCCGGGCCGGCCAGGTAGGACACGCCGTTGGCGAGGGCCTCCAGGGCGAAGGCGGTGGGCAGCGCGGCAGCCCGTTCGCCGGACAGCAGGGCGGACCAGCGAGCGGCGGACAGGGCAGCGAGCTGGGGCAGCGTTGCGCCGACGAGCACTCCGGCGACGAGGTCCGGAACGGCGGCGGTGAGCAGCAGTGCCACAGCCCCGGCGTGTGCGCCCAGTGCGCAGGGAAGCACTCGCGCCTGTCCGAACCGGTCGACGAGGCGGCCGAGTTGGGGCCCGGCGACGGCGTCCGCGACAGCGAACCCGCCCGTGACGAGACCCGCGGCGGCATACGATCCGGTGCGTGCGTGCACCAGCCAGACGATGCCGATCCCCGTCATGGCGATGCCCAGACGCCCGACAGCGGCGGGAAGGAAGAAGGCCGCGGCCCCCGAAGTGCGCAGCAGGGTGCGGTAGTTCGCCGAAGCCGAAGGCACGACGCGTCCCTTTCGCCGCCCGGCGGGACGCGCCACATGGGGTCGTCGGCGTCCGGATGTGCCGACCCGTGGCTGCGCCTGAAGCCGTCCAGTGGTGGCGTGGAGCGGGGACGCGCACCCCACGCCGACTCCGTCACCGGGCAGATGTCATGCGGTAGTTGATGACCTCTCTCGAGCGTAGAGGAACGGCGCGCAGAAGCGAACACGGGGGCAGTCTGCGCATGCCTGACGCTCAGCCGCGGCGCGGTCGTGTCACCGCGGGCGCGGACATGGACAGTCCCACGAGATCGGTCCACACAGCGTCGCCGACTCCGTCGAGGGTTGCCTTCGCGGCACGCTCCTCAGCGGTGAGGACGCCCAGGCCGACCCGGACGTCATAGGACAGGTGGTCGAGTGCCAGTCGGCGGCCGACGTAGTCCATGACGGACCCGGCCTGCTTGATCTCCGGGTCGTTGGTGAGACCGGCTGGTTCGAAGCGGGTCCCGACGTAGTCCGCGACGAGAACCTCGAGCGGAACCCCGTGCTGGAGGCCCCGGGTGACGGTCGAGGAGAAGGCGTCCATCATGCCCGCGAGCGTGGAGCCCTGCTTGGCCATGCGGACCATCACCTCGGCCACCTCCCCGTCGGGGGTGCGTGCCACCGGTGAGGTAGCCCTTTCCCTCGCCGACGGTGAACGAACGAGTCGTCGACTTCAGACGCCTCGGAGGACGGAGGACACCCGAGCGGGTCGCCGTCCGTGTGTCGTTGGCCGCCCGTGTCGCCCGGTCTCCGGCCCAGTCGGTCATGAAGCGTCCTCACTCGTCGTCGATCCGTGGTGGTGAAATCGGGCAGAGCTTACCCATATACACAATCTGTGGGCGTCAAACTCCCGATGACCACAACATGTTGTGGTTCACCATAGGGATGAAAGGTCATCGCCACCAACCTCGGCACGCCGGGACGGGCCCCGCGATGCCAGTCGGACCGGCTGGGTTCGCGACATGGACGCCACGTCCTCTGGTGCTGCCCCGCGGATGTCGTCGAGGGATTGATGAAGCCGCCCTCGTTCTCGCGGCGTGCTGTGGCTGCGCTGCTGCTTTCAGACGCCAGGCCCGGCGGTGTTCCAGCCGTGTTCCAGGAGGTCGAAGGCGCTTTCGACGGCTGTTCGGGGATCGTCGCTCGCGCGGGCGAGGGCGGCGGTCTCCAGCGCGAAGTGGGCCAGTGCCGCACAGGTGGGGTTCCCCTGTGGGTCGCCGCTCGCCTCGGTGATGGCCTGGGTGAGCGCGCTCTCGTGCCGCATCCACATGCGATGGGCGTACTCACCGGCAGAAACTCCTTGATCCCCTGCAGGCCCGGGCCTGGTTCTCCACCTGGACCACGCCGATGCCGGTCAGCACGCCGCGCCCTGGCGGCCGCCACCATGCCGGCAGGGCTGATGTCCCGCACCGGTGGCGGGCTGCGCCAACTGCCGGGTCGCCGATCCCGTGGGGATCGCAGTGGATGCGGGACGCCCCCGAACCCGGCATCGGCGACCACGGGGCACGCCATCCGATCCAGCCGTGGCGCGCACCCGAGGGCGCTCCGGTCCATCCCGAGGGACCTGAGCGCCGCGAAGTACGGAGTCCTCCTGTCACGATCGGCGGGCCCCGGAGCGGATCCGCAGGCGGTCGAAGGACTCGCCCAGGCAGCTGCCCTTGCACAGCAGGGCCGCTGGACCGTGCCGGTCGCGGCCGCCTTCACCATCGAGGACGCGCCCGCGGCACACCGGTTGAGCGAGACCGGCCACGCCCGGGGAAAGATCGTACTCACCCTGTAGAGGGCGTCTGAAAAGCCCAGTCAGCGGGCTGGTCGTGCGAGGCGACGCACGAGGAGCACGGCCATGGAGAGGTAGATGGCGTTACCCGAACACACACGCACGTACGCGTAGTCCTTCGACAGACGACGGCACCGTCCCAGCCAGGCGGTTTGACGTCCGCTCCACCACCCAACGCCGCGGGACCACCGCGAAGAGGGGCACTGCCGCGGGCGGTGTCCCTGCCTTCGCCCAGGTCGAGCGGAATCCTCCGTAGCGGCGCCGCACGACCTCGACGGTGATGCCGCACCGCGGCGCCGTCGCGCTCGCCGACGCTCGCCGGGCTCACGCAGGCCACCAGGACAGTGCCGCGGGTATCGACGAGCAGGTGGCGCTTGATGCCGCTGACCTTCGTGCCGCCGTCGTACCCGTGCAGGCCGCCGCGCTCGCTGGCCCGGACGCTCTGACGGTCCACGATGGCCGCGCTGCGAGTGGGATCACGGCCGATCTGCGCCCGCTCGCGTTCGCGCAGCGCCGTCAACATCCGCTCCCACACGCCCTCTTGCTGCCATCGCCGCCAGTAGTGGTAGACGGTGTGCCACGGCGGCAGGTCATGCGGCAGCACCCCTGCACAGTGAGGGTCGACTTGGCGAGTGGGTACGACGCCAGTGAGCGCGGGGCCCGCCTACGCGAGGCGATTCAGGGCAGCTGCGCACGGCGCGATTCGGGCCGGTCGGCGATGTGGACGACCTCGCGCTCGGCGTGAAGCGCTGTTGCCTTCGGTGGCCGCCGAAGCGTCCGAGAACCTGAATGGACGGTCGTTTCGTCTCCCTGATCGTGAAAGGCATGGCAGACCTCGACGAGGCAGAACTCGTGCGTCGCGTCGCCGGTGGTGACCGGGCGGCGTTCGACGAGTTGTATCGGCGTACTTCGCCCTGGTTGGCGGTGCGGCTGCGCCGCCGCTGCGCCGACGACGACGTCGTCGCCGACGTGCTCCAGGAGACCTACCTGGCGGTCTGGCGTGCGGCCGGCAGCTTTGCGGGCTCCGTGACCGAGGGCAGTGCGGTCGGCTGGCTCTGGTCCATCGCCGCGAACCGTCTCGTCGACGCGTTCCGCCGACGCGCCCGGCAGGAGCGGGTGCCGACCGTTGCCCTGCTCGATACGACCGCGCCGGCCGCCGAGGACGAGGTGATGGCGCACCGCGTCGACCAGAACTTCGAACAGGCGCTGCTGCGGCTGCCACCGGAGTTGCGACAGGTGCTGCAGGCGATGGTGCTCGACGACTTGTCGGTCCGTCAGACGGCGGTGCTGCTCGGTATGCCGGAGGGCACGGTGAAAACCCGCGCGCGGCGGGCTCGGATCGCGTTGCGGGAGGCGCTCTCATGACTCATCCCTCCACCACGATCCTGGCCCGCTACGCGGACGGCGGGCACGGACTCGACGACGCCGCGCTCTGGTCGATCGAGGTCCATCTCGACGCGTGCGCCAACTGCCGTGCGTCACTGGCCGCCAAGGCCACCCCTGCCACGACGGATCTGCTCCACCGTGTCGCCGTCTCGCTCGGCCAGGCGATCGAAGCGAGCCCGTCGCCGACCCGGCAACGCGCACCAGCAGCGGCCGTGCACCGACGCTGGCTCGCGTGGACGCTGCTGCCCTGGCTCGCGGTGACCGTCGCGGTGCTGGGCTGTGGCGTACTCCTGGACGCAGCCGAGCCGAGCCTGCCGTCGCTCGTGCTGCTGCTGGCCCCGGTGGCTCCGCTGCCCGGCGTCGCGGTGGCCTGGAGCCGGCGGATCGACCCCGCCTGGGAACTGATCGCCACCACACCGGCAGCCGGCCTGGCCATGGTGCTGCGGCGGACGCTCGCGGTGCTCGTCGTCGTGCTTCCGGCACTGCTGGTGGCGGGTGTGAGCACCGGAACCTCGCTGGCCCTCACCCTGCTGCCGTGCCTGGCGTTCACGGGGGCCACCCTCGTGCTCGGCGCCCTCATCGGCGTACGGCGCGCGGCGATCGGACTCGCGGTGGTCTGGTCCGCGGCAGTCCTGCTGCCGAGTGTGGCGGCCCAGTCCCTGTCCCCGGTACTGCAGCCGGGCAGCACCGCCGACTGGGTGGTGGCCACCGTGGGCCTTGCCGCGATCACACCGCTCGCCGCCACGCACTTCCGTCGCCTGACCAGTGGCAACTGACCCCCATCAACAGCATCAACAGGATCAACAGGAGAGACCATGCGAGCGGTGCGTGCTGCCGAAACGGCTCCCACCCTTCATCCCTGGCTCGTCCACGCCAAAGAACTGCGTGTCCGGGCCGGCCGGCACCTGGCCGTCGACGGACTCGACTTGACGCTGACCGCCGGCGTGCACGGTGTGCTCGGCCCGAACGGTGCCGGCAAGACCACGCTGATGCGCGCGCTGTCCACCGTCGTCAAGCCCGCCGGCGGCTCATTGACGCTGCTCGGCGCACAGGTGGACGGCCGTGCCGACCTGCGCGAGGTGCGTCGCAAACTGGGGTATCTGCCGCAGCAGTTCGGCTTCTACCCGCGGTTCACCGTCCGCGAGTTCGTCGCGTACATGGCCTGGCTCAAGGAAATGCCCAAAACCGCGATACCTGACGCCGTGCAACGCGCGATCGATCGGGTGGGTCTCACCACCAAGGCCGACGCCAAGATGAAGACGCTGTCCGGCGGCATGCAGCGCCGGGCCGGCATCGCCCAGGCCATCGTGAACGACCCCGAACTGCTGCTGCTCGACGAGCCCACCGTCGGACTCGACCCCGAACAACGTCTCGACTTCCGCGACCTGCTGCGTGACCTCGGCGCCGACAGCTGTGTGCTGGTCTCCACCCACCTCGTCGAGGACGTCGTCGCTGCCTGCACCGACGTCATCCTCATGAACGAAGGCCGACTCCTCTTCCAGGGCACCCCCGACGACCTGATCGCCCGCGGTGGGCAGGGCGACGCGGGCGACAGCCCGGCGGAGCGCGGCTACTCCGCACTCCTGCGCCAGCACCGGAGCAACGCATGAACCGCATCATCGGCATCGAGCTCCGGCGCTCGGCCGCCCTCGGCGCCGCGCTCCTGATCGCCGTCGTCGGCACGATCGTCCTCCAGGCCACCGCGGGGCGTTGGTCCATGGGGTGGATGGCGCTGGCCATGACGCAGCGCGAATACCTCGCGGTTCTCTCGCCCCTTGCGATGGCCGCCGGCGCGTGGCAGTCCTATCGCGAGCACCGGGCGAACGTCGCCGAACTGCTCGCCGCCGTGCCCCGCCCGAGACCGCAGCGTATGGTGCCGATCCTGGCCGCGACGGCCCTGGCGGTGCTCGTCGCCTACCTGGTCACGCTCCTCGCGGCGGCACCACGGATCGCCGACACGGCGCGCTACCTGCCGCCGGCCGCGTTCGTCGTCGTGGCCGTCGGGCTGGTCGCGATGATCGCCTCGGTCTGGCTCGGGTTGGCCGTCGGACGCCTGGTGCCGGCGCTCGCCACCGCACCCGCGCTGGCCGTGATCGGCTTCGCGCTACTGATTTTCGCGCCCCACGCCCTTCCGGACGGCGGACTCACGGCGGCGTTCTCCCCGGCCGTGGGGATGAGCATGTTCAGCGACTACGACACCGTCGACGGCCAAGTCAGCGCAGCCCAGGCACTCTGGATGGCCGCGGTCGCGGTGGCCGGCGTCGTGCTCTTCGCCGTCCAACACCGTAAGTTCGCGTTCGCCGCGCTGCTGCCGCTGGCCATCGGGGCCACGGCCACGGCCCTGGTGGTGCCGACCGGCGATGCCTACGACCAAGGCACGCTCGACCCGGTCGCCCAGGAACTGGTGTGCACTGACGACGCCCCGCGGGTCTGCGTCAGCCGGGCGCACGAAGGGTTGCTGCCCGAGGTGACCCCCAAGGCCCGGCACGCATTGGAACTCCTGACGAAGACTTCCATCGTCGAGGCACATGAGGACACCTCCACGATCTTTCCTCCTACGTCACCGAGGTCGCGGGCCGACACCGCGCTGATGACGATCACGGTCGGCCAGCACGGTCACCTCGCCCACCCGAGAAGGCTCGAACCGACGATGCTCACCGGAGTGTTCACCGGCCCGCTCAGCTGCGGAGACAACCGGAACTTCACAGTCGCCACCGCTGCGGCCTACTGGCTGCTCGACCGGGAGCCGACCGCCGGTCCCGATGGCCTCGAATTCGATGACCCGGACGCCGTCAAGCTCTGGAAGGGACTGCGGGCACTGCCGCGAGCCGAGGCCGAAGCCCGGGTTGTCGCCGTCTATCAGGCCGCCCGGAAGTGCCAGGACACCACCCACCTCCTGAGTCGAGGCGACCGATGACAGGACTGATGCTCTACGTCCGCTCGCGCCAGGTGCCGGCGGCGCTCGGCGCGGCCGTCGCGGGCACTGCCATCGCATGGCTGCTGGCGACGGCCTTCAGCGTCAAGGGCGAGGTGAGCAGCACCGTACTCGCCCTGACGGTCCTGCTCCTGGTAGCCGTCGCCACCACCACGCTCGGAGGCCCCGACGACACCCTGGACCGCACGGCGGCGAGGCCGTGGGGATGGCTGCGGATCTCCCACCTGGCCACGGCCCTGGGATGCGTACTCGTGCTGCTGCTGGCCACACTGCTCACCGGCACGCGGTTCGGGCCGTTCGGATGTGCCGTCCGCGACGCGGCCGGGCTGCTGGGCCTGACCGCCCTGGGGACGGCCACGGTCGGCACCGCCCGGTCGTGGTTCCTGCCTCTCGGGTGGACGCTCGGCGCGGCCGCGTTCCCGGGCATGGGCACCGCGGGGGAGGCGCTGACCTGGCAGACCCAGGCCTTCGACAGCCGGCCCGCGGCCGTGGTCGCAGCGGTACTCACCGCCACCGGAACCGCCGCCTACGTCAGCCGAGGCCCACGTACTACAGCCGGAGATCTTGTCACGGAGCCTGTGCGGTGTCGTTGACCGGGCATGATGCCGGGTGCGACGGCTGAGCAGATAGCCGAGTGGGATGCCGAACTGTCCGCGTGGAACGGTTCGTTGGGGTTCTTGTTCAACCGGCCCGAGCCGGGTGGTGTTCACGCGGTTCATCGAGGGGCTGCCGGCGGAGCCGCAGAAGAAGAACGTCTGGACGCTGTCGGAGCGTGCAGGGCGTCCCGCAGCCGGTCGGCGTCCCACCGCGGTCCGCAAGTGCGTCATCACGCATCTGGGCGAAGCGGATGCCTCACTGGATGATCAATTCCAAGGGATGCCTGCGGAGGGTGTGGGGTGGGCGGCGGCCGAAGCCACCGCGAGACGGTCAGGCGGCGGGCTGCCGGCCCTGGTTGTCGAGGTGGCAGCGGGTGGTCAGGCGTCAGGGTCGACTTCGGGGTACGTGAACCGCACGGGCTTGCCCAGCGACCGGGCGTAGGCGATTTCGGCTCGGGTGCTGTCTCCGATGTAGTCGCCGACTACGAGCACCTCATCAGCGAGCCGGATCTTCGCCCGGTGCAGATCGTCGAGTCGAACCTTCAGCGCCTCGGCCTCGACAGGATCGGACCAAAGTTCGTGCGGCGACTTCATGTCACAGCCCGGTTTGACGACAATCTTTCCGGCTTTGGTCTCCCGCAGATCGGCCTCGTTCATCTCGGTCATGAAGCGGGTGGAGCCGCAGATCACGACGATACGCGGGAGGCTCAACAGCTTCTTCGCGTCGGCGAGCTTCTCCTCGGGGGTGAGCAGTTGCGGGTATGACACTGGTTCCTCCTGGTGGTGTGGTCCAAGGGGTGCCTGCGGAGACGAGAACGAGGATGCCCAAGATCGTTTTGTGACGAACGACGTGGACACCCTCGCGACAGGACTCTATGCGACGACCGACGACATGCTGAAGGAGCACCCCGACCTGGCCCCGTGGCACCCGCCGGTCGGCATCACGCCCCTAGTCATCGATGACACCCAGGCTCAGAAGAAGGCACCAAGTCGGCAGGCGTGGCTTTCCAGCACTGTGGCCTGACCGGCGATGTCCGCAACTGCCAGACCATGGTGATGCTCACTTACGCCACCGCCGCCCGGCACGCCTTCGTCGACCGCCGCCTGTATCTGCCCAGGGAATGAGAGGCGTGCATCGTGAACCGCGGGTCATGGTCCTGGTGTGCGGGGCGCTTCGGGTACTCGCGCCGGTCGGCGGTCGATGACCATCGCGTAGATCATCGGGCAGGTCCGGTTCCGGCGGGATGCAGGGTCGGCTGCGCCCGCGACTGGCCCCGCCGACGATCCGTCAGCAGGTCGGCACGCTGTGAGAGCGCGGGGGGCTGCACAGATGCAAGAGCGTCAGCGGATCACCCGCCGTCGGAGCGAACGATTGCTATCGCGCGGCCATCGAACTGGGCGGAAACGACACCTATCCGCTCCTCAACGAGGCCAGGGTGAAGCTACTGCTTTCAGGGGTCCGATATACCGACCCCGCCCCGTCTTGGACCGCTTCCGTCTCCTGCAGTTCCGGGTCGCCGGCCCCTGTCAGAACCCGACGTAACGCCGGATTGACCGGGATGTCTTCGGTGAGGTCATCGCGTGTCATAACCATCGAGTATCACGGTTCAGAAATCAGCTGGACCAGTGAGTTTCTGACACTTCGACGGTCATGCCACCGCAGGCTCAGGGCGCTCGGAGAGATGCCCGTCTGAGCGGCGACGTGGGCGATGGGACGTGTCTGGCACCGCTTCACGAGCCGCCTACGGCCCTCGACGCTCAGGGGCGCATTCGCATGGGGCACTCGTCGTCCTCTCGAAGTCAGACGACGGCAGGCGCGACACCTACCGTGCGCGCCTGCCGCATTGCGGCCTTTCAGCCCATCGGTGCGACGCGGATACGGTTCCCGTCAGGATCGGCCGCGAGGAAGGTCAGCCCGAACCCCGCATCATGCGGCTCGCGCAGGATCGTGACCCCCTTGGCATTCCACTGCTCAAAGGTCGCGTTGACCTCGTCGGGTCCACCGTCGATGGCCAGGCACACCTCACTGGTGCGCGGGACGTCCGGTGACAGATCCTCGAACTGGCCGGACCACACACCGAGGTCAGCGCCCGGCCCGAGGTCGAAGGTGATGTATCCCGACGTCTCGAACGAGGGGCTCATGCCGAGGAGGTCGCCGTAGAAACGAGCTGCGGCGGGAGCGTCGTTCACGTAGACGATGGACACGACGGATGTGGTCATGGTTGTTCCTTCTCACAGTCGTAGGTACGCGTCCGCCAGCCTGACCGGGATATGCGCCGCATCGTGTCGCAATTCCTGAAAAAATTGGTGGGTGACCCCAGATCGCTTCTTCACCCTGATGCTGCTCCTCGAATCGAGGGAGGCCGTGACCACACAGGAACTTGCCTCAGCGCTCGGGGTGTCCCTTCGAACCATCACACGGGACCTGAACTGGCTCCGCGACGCCGGTCTGCCGGTGACCGCCCACCGGGGCCGCCTCGGAGGCGTGACCATGCTGCCCGGGTCCGGGCTCGACCTCACGCGACTCACACCGGGCGAGCGTGATCACCTGTCGCTCACCGGGCTGGACGAGAAGCAACGTACGGAGCTCAACGCAACGGCTGAAAGCCGGCGCGCGCTCTCCAAGATCGCCGCTGCACAGCCACGTCGAGTTCATGAGCTCCTGCCGCTCACCGACGTAGTGCACGTGGACAGCCGTCCCTGGCGTCAGGCACAAGCTTCCGGCACGACTCCGGCTTCGCTGATCGGCACAGTGCGGCGAGGCCGCCGGCTACGGATCGAGTACGACAGCCCACGCGAGTCATGCCCACGCGACCTGGTCGTGGATCCCTACGGACTGTTCGCCAAGGCCGGCATCTGGTACCTCGTCGCCGACTGTGCCCGAGCGCCACGGATGTACCGACTCGAACGGATCACGACGTGGAAAGAAGTCGACCAGCCACGACGGATCCGCGAGAGCCAGACCCTGGCCACCGTCGCTGCTGCGCTCATGGAGCAGTGGGAGCACAACCACGTGATAGAGGTCAGCGCCACCATCGACGAGACCCAGATCCAGCGAGCGCAACGGATCTTCGGCCTACGACTCGTCCCGGACGACCAGGAAGAATCCGCCACCGGCCACAAGGTAACGATCCGCTTCCTGCATCTGGAGGACGTGCGAGCACTACTGCCGTTCGGCAGCGCCATCACTGTGCACGGCCCCACCGAAGCCAGGGCTCACCTCCGGGAATTCGCCACCAATCTTGCCCACCACTATGCGCCGTCACCAACGTCCTGACCCGCAACAACTGGGTCTGGGTCGCGCACGCCGCGCCTGCGGCGGTCGCCCAGCAGGTCGGCCCATGACTCGGTGGACTCGCGCAGGCCCTCGGCCAGCGCGATCAGTTCCTTGGTGCCGTCCAACCGGACACCGAGCAGGACCAGCACGCAACTGTGCGTCTGCCCGAGCCGGACCTTGGGGTGCGCGCCGTCGGCCCACACGTACACAAGTCGCGGTCCCACAAGTGAGCGCGGACCAGGTCCGGGACGTGATCCACAACTTCACCGCCGACGGCTTCGAGGCGCTCTACCCGAAGTACGAGGGGCGGCCGGCCCAGAACGTTCACCCTGCCCGAGCGGCGCGAGATCAAGAAGATCGCCAAGTCCAGGTCGGCCGAGCACGGCCTGCCGTTTCCGACCTCCTGCTCAGTGAGGAGAGCGTCTCGTTTCCACGCATGAAGACCTGGAAGACCTCCCGCGACCCGGACGAGGCAGCGAAGAAAGCGCGCGTCGAGCACCTCTACGCGATCGCCACCGGATGGCTCTCGCGGCCGGTGGGCGGGGCGCGCACGGCGAGAAGGGCGAGGTCGTCGTGGCCGTCGCTGGGGTTCTGGTCGGCCAGCGTGCGGCACAGTTCGTCGAGGGGCAGCTGCGCGTGGGCGGCGGCGATGGCAGCAAGCGCGCCCAGTCCGGCATCCAGAGAGTGGTCAGGGTGTTCGACCAGACCGTCGGTGAACAGCAGCACCGTGTCCCCGGCTGCGAGGGGGTGGGTGTGGTCGGGGCGCGGCAGCCGGGTGTCGACGCCGAGCGGCACGCCGGGTTCGGCGTGCAGATAGCGGGTGCGGCCGTCGGCGGTGAGGAGCAGGGGTGGAAGGTGGCCGGCCGTCGACCAGTGCAGGCGCCAGCCGTGGCCGTCGGGTTCGATGCGGGCCAGGCAGGCGGTGGTGACGGGGGCGTCGATGGAGGTGGCGCACAGGGTGTCGTCGAGGCGGTCGAGGACCAGGCTCGGTGGGGTGCGCCGGTCGTACAGCAGGGCGCGGAGCATGTTTCGGGTCTGCGCCATGGCGGCGGCCGCGGGCAGGTCGTGGCCGAGTACGTCGCCGATGATCGCGGCGCACGCGCCGTCCGGGAGCAGCAGGGCGTCGTACCAGTCGCCGCCCAGGTGGTGGCCGGGGGCGGTGGCCGCCCGGTAGACGGCGGCCGCGCTGAACGGGGTCAGGTCGGGCAGGGTGGGCAGCAGCAGGCGCTGGAACTGCTCGGTGGAGGTGCATAGCTGCTCATACAGGCGGGCGTTCTCGATGGCGATGCCGGCGGCTCCTGCCAGTGCGAGGACGACCGCCTCGTCCTGTTCGTCGAACGGTTTGCCGTCGTGCCGGTCGGACAGGTAGAGGTTGCCGTAGATGCGGCCGTGCACGCCGATGGCCACCCCGAGCAGGGTCCGCATCGGCGGATGCCCCTCGGGGAAGCCGACCGCGTCCGGATGGCGCGGCACGTCGTCCACGCGCAGCGGTTCGTGCTGCGCGATCATGTGGGCGAGCAGGCCACGGCCGTGTGGCGGGTCGACTCCGGCCAGGTTCTGGCGCTCGGTGTCGCTCAGGCCGAGCGGGATGAACGCCTCCAGCTCTGCCCCGTCCTCCATCAGCACGGTCAGCGCGCCGTAGCGGGCGTTCACCAGCTGCATCGCGGCGCTCACGAGCTGCCTCAGCACGACCGGCAGCTCGAGTTCCCGGCTGACCGCGAGCACCGCATCCAGCAGCGCCTGCATCCGGGCCTGAGCTCGGGTGAGTTGTCTGAACTGCTCGGCGATGCCGCCCAGGTCCGCGTCCCAGGCGGGGCCGGGCACCGTCGGCGGGGGTTGGCGCTGAAGACGCTCGTCGCCGCTCATCGGCACCTCACCCCTTCCCGGCCTTCTCGGGGTACGGCGACCGGATCCGGCCACACGGCACACCCTAGAACACCTGCAGCCCGCCCGCCCCGGTCGTGAGCACCGTCGGCGCGCGGCTGCCGCGAGGGGCCGACGACATCTGTGACAGCGTGCACCAGCACCGGGCTGCCGAGACGCGGCGCGACGCAGGCCAACCCGGGCGCGGAAGGAGCGCGCCCGTCCGGCCTCGCCGGCGACCTGTTCAATCTATCGAGTTTCGATAGATTTCCATCGCAAGTCGATGGGAGGAGGGGTTGTGGGGAAACTGGCAGTGCGTGCGCTGCGCGCCGTGCTCGTGGTGGTGCTCGCCGGCACCGTGTTCGTACGGGCATTGATGGTGTGGGCGCTGGTCAGCGGGAGTGACCCGGAGGACGGGTCGCTCCCGCTGACCCCGCTCCGAGTGATCACGATCCTGGGCATGGTCTCGGCCCAGGTCGCCCTGGTCTGCGTCTGGCGGCTGGTGACGATGGTGCGACGCGGAACCGTCTTCTCCCACGCCGCCTTCCGGTACGTGGACGGCGTGATCGGCGTGATCGTGGCGGCTGCCCTCGTGTGGTTCACGGTCACGGCCATCAATGCGCCGGGCCAGCGGGACGACCCGGGCGTCACCGTCATCATGGGCGGGGTGGGCGTGGCCATCCTCGGGGTCGCGCTCATCGTGCTCGTGCTGCGGATGCTGCTCGCCCAGGCCGTCGCACGCGACGTCGAAGCGACGCAGATGCAGGCCGAGTTGGACGAGGTGATCTGATGCCGATCGCCGTCGACATCGACGTGATGCTGGCCCGGCGGAAAATGTCCGTGGGCGAGCTCGCGGACCGTGTGGGGATCACGCCCGCCAACCTGGCGGTACTCAAGAACGGCCGCGCCAAGGCCGTGCGCTTCGCGACACTCGCCGCGCTCTGCGAGGTACTCAAGTGCCAGCCGGGCGACCTGCTGCGCTGGGAGGCCGAGGACGCCGCAGGCGGATGACGTGCCCTTCTGCATGCCTTTGATCAACCCCGCGAGGATCCCGGGGCCGTGCCCGAGGAGATTCCGGGCCTGCTGGAGCGACTGGCCGAGATACCCGACCCTCGCGATCCGCGCGGCGTGCGGCACGCTCGCTGGCTGCGTGCCCGGTTCGGGTCCCGGACCCGCCAACCACCGTGAACAAATCTCGCCAGCCGCGATGAACAGAAGTGCCGTGACCTGCGAGGACTCCACGGGCGAACCGCCAACTATTGCCAACGGTCACAGGGCGACGGATCTGTTCTCGTGTCTGGGCGCGCGAGGCGAGATCTGAAACCGTGCCCGGCCGGGATGCGGGGCGCTGAGGCGCGCGTGAGGCTGGTGCCATGTCGGAGAGCCGCGTGATCGTCTACCAGCCGTCTGGGACGGCTGCCCGCGGAGTGTGCATCGACGATCAGATGCTCGGCACGGCCTTCAGCATCCAGGACCTCACCGTGTTCCTGCGGAACGCGGGCCTGACCGGCTGGGACGAGCTGGATGTCGCCGAGCCGGGATGCATCGTGTGGCACGAGGGCGGGCCGGAGGTGTGGAAACGCTGAATGCGCGCAAAGGCCGACGGGGCGACGGAGGGCACGACGTGGAAGCCGTCCTCGATGAGCTCTACACCACGCCGCCGTCCGACTTCGTGGCCCGCCGGGAGACGCTGGTCGCCGCCGCGAAAACAGCCGGCCGGGTGGACGATGCCCGCCGGATCCATGCCGCCCGCCGCCCCACCCTCGCGGCCTGGGCCGCCAACGTCCTGCTGCGCTCCAAGCCGGAGGAGAGCCGGCAGTTCCTGGAACTGGGAGGGGCGCTGCGCGAGGCCTACCGCGCACTGGACGCCGGCGGACTCAAAGATCTCTCCGCGCAGCGCCGCCGTGTCGTCTCCGCCCTGTCCCGGCAGGCCGTCCAGCTCGCCCGCGACGCCGGGCACCGGCTCTCGGAGCCGGTCCAGCAGGACCTCGAAGCGACCCTGCGCGCCGTGCTCGCCGATCCGGACGCGGCCGACCAGTGGGCGGGCGGCCGCCTGATCAACGCCCTCACCCCGCCATCGGAATTCACCGCACAACCATCCGACAGGCCGGGCACCCGCAGCCGCCCGGAACCCCCGCCCCCTGCACGGGCCTCCAAGGACGAACTCGCCAAGCGGCGCCGCGCCCGCCAGGAGCAGCTGGCCCGGGCACAGGAGGCAGCCGAGGCGGCCGAGCAGCGCCTGCGCGAAGAACGCGCACGGCAAGCAGATGCCGACGCCGAGCTGCAGCGGGCGCGCGAACGCACCAAGCAGGCCCGCCGGCGGGTGTCCGCCATCGAGGAGCAAATGCAGCAGGCTCGTGAGGAGTGCCAGCGGGCCGAGAACGAACAGCAGGAAGTCGAGGAACACAGCCGGTCCGCCGCCGACGCCCTCGCCCGGGCCGAGCGGGTGGCACACGAAACCGCGCAGCACCTACGCCATATGACCGCCGGCACCACCTAGCCAGCACCGGCTCATCAGAGCGCAACGCCGACCCTTCCCGTTGCGCGAATCCCGTTGCACGAACTGAGATTCAAGGAGTCGGCCACGGACGCCCATGGCCGCAGCGGCGGGCCTGCTTGTTGACGTCTGGAGTCGCCCGTACGGCTCCGGCAGTCACTAATGGTCCGCTTGGATCACTCGCATGCACTAGGCTGCGGTCTATCGACGCGGGGTGGAGCAGCTCGGTAGCTCGCTGGGCTCATAACCCAGAGGTCGCAGGTTCAAATCCTGTCCCCGCTACCAACTCCGGCCCCCGTGACACCATGTCGCGGGGGTCGGATGCGTTGTGCGGCATGGTGAATGACCTCGCCCCGCTCCTTCGGCCGCTTTCGCAGAGGCTCACGCTCTCCGCCGGTCCTCCAGCAAGACGACGGTCACCTCCAACGGCTGCCGTGTATCTCCGGCCAGCCGCGGAACTCCTCCAACGTCACTTCGTGGTCGCTCCAGGTGCCTTCCGCAGCCGGGCCACTGGGCCTGAACTGCATCGTGACGTGCCATGTCCCCACGGGGCCATCCTGCCCGACCAGCCGCTACGGCGACGACACTCGCGAGCGATCCGGCCGGGCTCGGCCAACGGAGTCCCCTGAGGGTGGGGTGGACCCGAGGTTCAGGTGCCGGGGGCCGCGTATACGCGTCGTCCTTCGACGAAGGTCTCCAGGACGTGGGTGGCGGCGATGTCCCCGGGCGGGCCTGTGAACGGGTCGCGGTCGAGGACGACGAGATCGGCGGACTTGCCGACGGTGATGCTGCCGGTGATGTCGTCGAGGTGGTTCACATGGGCGCTGCCCGCCGTGTACGCGGTGATGGCCGTGCCCAGGTCGAGTCGCTGTTCCGGGAGGAACTGCGGGGTGTTCTCGGGGGCGTCGGGGGCGATGCGGTTGACGGCGACGTGGATCGCCTGGAGCGGGTCGGGGCTGCTGACCGGCCAGTCGCTGCCGGCGGCCAGGGTTGCTCCCGCGCGCAGCAGATCACCGAAGGGATACTGCCGTGCGCCGCGTTCCGCGCCCAGGAAGGGGAGGGTCAGTTCGTCCATCTGCGGTTCGTGGGCGGCCCACAGCATCTGGAGGTTGGCGCTTGCGCCCAGCGCGCGGAACCGGGCGATGTCGTAGGGGTGTACGACCTGGAGGTGCGCCAGGTGGTGTCGTGTGTCCCGCCACCCGTTGGCCGTACGGGCGGACTCCACGGCGTCCAGGGCCTCGCGTACCGCGCGGTCGCCGAGCGCGTGGAAGTGGACCTGGAAGTCGAGGGCGTCGAGTTCGGTGACGTACTTCTTCAGGTCGTCCGGCTCGACGAAGCTGATGCCGCTGTTGCCCGAGGCGCAGCCGCAACCGGTGAGGTACGGGTCGAGCATCGCGGCGGTGTGGTTCTCGGCGATGCCGTCCTGCATGATCTTCACGGTGCCGGCATGGAACCGATGGCGGCTCAACTCCTCGCGTCTGGCGACGAGTTCGGGGATCTGCTCGGCACCGCGCGAACGGTCCCACCACAGGGCGCCGACGACCCGGGCGGTGAGCAGGCCCCGGTCGAGGGCCGCCTGGTAGGTGGGTGCGGGGTCGGTCATGTTGGCGTAGGCCCCGATGATGGCGTCCTGCCAGGCGGTGACGCCGTGGGAGTGCAGTACGGTCTGGGCCCGCAGCAGCGCGGTGAGCTGCTGCTCGGGTGTGGGCTGCGGAACCAGCCTTCCCACCAGGTTTACGGCGCCCTCCTGGAGCATGCCGGTGGGGTTGCCGTCGGCGTCGCGTTCGATCCGGCCGTCGGCGGGGTCGGGCGTAGTGGCGTCGATGCCCGCCTGCTCGAGTGCCCGGCTGTTGACCCAGGCACCGTGGTGGTCCCGGTTGGGGAGGAAGACGGGCCGGTCCGGGACGATCGCGTCGAGTGCCGCGGCGCTGGGAGCGCCGCCGGGGAACGCCTCGAGTGACCAGCCGCCGCCGGTGATCCACTCGGCGTCCGGGTGCTGGTCGGCATACACCCTGATTCTGCGCAGGTACTCGGCCGGGTCGACGGTGTCGGCGAGGTGGCACAGGCCGAGTTCGAGGCCCGCGCCCTGCGGATGGACATGGGCGTCCTGGAAGCCCGGGAGCAGCAACTTCCCGGCGAGGTCGACGACTTCGGTGCGCGGGCCGATCAGGTCGCGCACCTCGTCGTGGCCGACGGCGGCGATCCGCCCGTCGCGCACGGCCACGGAGGTGGCGCGGCTGCGGGCGGGATCGACGGTGTGCACGGGACCGCCGGTGAGGACGAGGTCCGCGGTGTGTGACATGGGGGTGAGCTCCAGGGAGGGTCAGACCGCCGTACGGTCCATCGGAAGGGTCAGGGACTCGGCGTCGGTACCACGTCCCGTCGTGAAGTACGCAGAGCGCCTCGTGTACTTGGCGACGGCGGCCATGCCGAGGCCGGCGAGCACGATCACGGCGGGCAGCGAGAACATGAACCAGCCGTTGTCCGGACTGAGTTCGAAGTGATCGCTCATGGTCAGGTACGAGTATCCGAGATAGCCGCCGAGGCCGAGCAGGATCAGGCCGGACACGGCGGGCACACCGATGGCGAGCAGTGCCTCCCGTGGCCCTTCGTGACGCGCGGCGCGGAAGCGCACCGCACAGGCGAACGCGGTGAGGCCGTAGTAGAGGGCGACGAGCAGGCCGATGGCGTTGACGGCGGCCAGCAGCATGTCGCTCAGCTTGGGGATCGCCACCGCGAGCAGGGCGATCACACCGGCGATGGCCATCACGACGACGGTGCCGACGGCGGGGGTGCCGTAGCGCGGGTGGATGCGGGTCCATGCCGGTCCCATGGTGCGGTCGCGGCCCATGGCGAACAGGCCGCGGGCCGTGGGGATCAAGGTGGCCTGCACGGAGGCGACGGCGGAGAACATCAGCGCGACCAGGGGCAGGGTGGCCCAGGGTTCGGCGGCCAGCTTCTCGCCGAGGTACGGGAGGGCCTGGGGGCCGTTCTTGACGAGTTCGGTCAGGCTCATCTCCCGCTGGAAGGCGACCGAGGCGAAGAGGAAGAGGCCGAGCATGGCGAAGAGGGCGATCAGACCTCCCCGAGCCGCGTCGCCCGGGCTCTTCGTCTCCTCGTTGACGCTGAAGGCCGCGTCCCAGCCCCAGAAGAAGAACACCGCGAGGACCATGCCCTGGGCGAAGACGGTGCCGCTGTGGATCTCGAAGGGGTTGAACCAGGAGAGGGAGAAGGCGTGGTGCCCGGTGATGAGGGCCCAGCCGCAGAAGGAGAGCAGGACCGCGTACTCGAAGATCAGCAGGGCGAACTGCAGCCGGGTGGCGGACCGTATCCCAGTGACGGCCAGGGCGGTGAGGCCGGCGAGAATCACCAGGCCGAGTGCCGTGGTGACACCGGTGGAGGTCGGGTCGAGAGCGATGCCGGCGAGGCTGTGCAGCCCTGCCTTGTTGGCGAAGATCAGGACGACCGAGCCCATGATCGCGCTGGTGTAGGCACAGAAGATGATCGAGCCGACCAGAGTGACCCAGCCGGTCAGGAAGCCGGGCCAGGGGCCGAGGGACTTGCCGACCCAGACGTAGCCGTTGCCGCAGTTCGGCTCCGAGCGGTTCAGGCGGGCGTAGGCGGTGGCGATGCCGAGTACCGGCAGAAAGGCGAGGAGCAGGAGCGCCGGGGCCTGGAGGCCCACGATGGTGGCGATCGTGCCCATGCCGATGGCAATGCTGGTGGTGGCGGCGGTGCTGGACGCGGCGAGGGCGACGCCGTCGACGACGCCGAGGGAACGGCGCAGGGCGGGCGGGGCCGGAGGGGAGGACGGGGGCGGGGCGGACGACATGGCGGGCTCCTCGGGGGAGTGGGAAGGACCGCGCGGGAATGAGATGGAACAACCGACGTGCGCCTTGCGTCAATCGTGTTGACGTAAGGCGTTCGGAGGCCGTTCACTGAGGGGCGCGCAGTACCGGACGGTGGTAGCCGGTAGGCCCAGGACGAGAGGAGCCCGGTCATGGCCACCCGTGTCCCGCAGGAGCGCAGACGCCGACGGCCCACCCGCTCCGGGGTCCTGCTGTCGGAGGACCTGATCGTGGAGACCGCGCTGCGGCTGATCGGCGAGCACGGTCCCGACGCGCTGAGCGTGCGCCGGCTCGGCGCGGCACTCGGATGCGACCCGACCGCGTTGTACCGCTACTTCAACGGTACCGATGACCTGGTGCTTGCCATCGCCGATCAGATCATCGGCGATGCGATGGCGGGGTTTGTCGCCGGGGACGACTGGGTGGCGTCACTGCGCGAGATGGCGCTGCGGGTCCGCGCCGGATACCTCGCCCATCCCCGGGCGGCCGCCATGGCCGCGCACCGGGTGACCCGGCGCAAGCATGAAATCCAGGCCGTGGAGACAGGTCTCGCACTGCTGCTGTCCGCGGGCTTCGCGCCGGCCGACGCCACACGCCTCTATCTGGCCTTCATCGACACCGTTCTCAGCCACGCGGCCACGGACGCGGCGTTCCTGGCGCTTCCGCGGCAGCAGCGGGAGGCCGATCAAGGGGCATGGAGGAACGTCTACCAGGACTTGGACCCTGCGTCATACCCGGCGCTCACCGCGGTACGCCGTCAGCTGCCCCAGATGGCGGACAGCTCCTTCGAGGAGGCGGTGGACCTGCTGCTGGAGGCGCTGGCGGCCCGCGCCCCGGCGAGGCCGGGTTCAGGCGGCCGAGGCCGGGACACGTTCGGGACGCAAGGACAGGAACACGACGCAAGGACAGGAACACACTGACAAGAGCCGGCGGGTACCGACACAGCACCCCCAGTCCGAGCAGTGAGAACGGCAGGAGCGGGCGCTGATCAGCAAGGGCCGCCAAGCTCCTCAAAGGACTCACAATCCGTCGGCCGGGCAGGCCAGAGCGTGTGAGCGGCGTTCCTGCTCGGCGTTGTCCTCCCCAGCTTCTCCGACGCCGGCGAACTGGCGGCCCTCGCCCTGATAGAAGCCGACCGGGGCTGCTTCACGTCTCCTGACGCCGTGGCACAGCCACTCGGACGGGGCGGGCGATGGCTCTTGACCCGGCGATGGGGCCGGGACCTCAGAGGTCTCCGGCAGCCTCGCTCGTGAGGCCGATGCTGCTTGTCTGTGCTCTGTGCGGAGACTACGAGAGACTACGCAAGACAGGCACCAACTAGGTACCATCGGGTGTATGCCATCGCTGAATGTGTCTTTCACCGACGAAGAACTTGAGGGTGTGCGCGCGGCAGCTGCGGCCGAGGGCAAGAGTCTCAAGCAGTACCTGCACGACCTCGGCGTCCGGGAGATGCAGCGCAAGCAGTTCGTTGTCGGCGCCCGCGGGTGGGCCGACCGGCTGCGCGAGGAGTTCGACGAAGCCTTCCCCGACGAGGTGCCGCCCTCTGAGCGGCGCGACGGGGCCGCTGCCGCCTGATGCACCTCTATGTCGACGTCTCCTGGCTGCTCGATGTCCAGGAGGCCGCCCTCGCCGGCGAGGACATGACCGTTGCGGACTATTCGGCGCTCGTGGCAGCCGTTGCCCGTCACAAGACCAGACTGCCGACCCTTGCCGCGGCCGACCCGGACGCCGCCTGGCGTGCGGCCGCGCTGATGCACACCATCGTGCGCCTGGAGCCGCTCCCGCACCGCAACAGCCTGTACGCCGCGTTCATTGCCGCGCAGTACATGGACCAGTCCGGTGAGGGCATCGACCCTCCCTACGGGGCACTGTCCGATCTCGTACGCAAGATCCGCGACACCCGCCTCGGCGTCCTCGCCGTCGCCGACCAGCTGCGGTCCTGGAAGGTCTGACCCACGCCCCTTCGCGCACGTCAGCCGCAGGTGAAAGCCGCGGTTGGACGGGGGAGGCTTGGATTCTGGTTGTATCGAAAGTGGATCTTGAACGTGAGATGATCTTGGTTCGTGGCGCGTGGAGATCTGACAGACGCGCAATGGGCGGTGCTGGAGCCGCTGTTGCCAAAGGGCAAAAGGCCCGGACGGCCGCCGACGTGGACCAGGCGGCAGCTGATCAACGGCATACGGTTCTGGGTCCGCACCGGGATCCCTCGGCAGGACCTGCCCGCCGAGTACGGGCCGTGGGGCCGGGCCCACCAGCACGCCGCCGGGGCAAGGGCCAAGTTGCACCTGGCTGTCGAACAGGGCAAGAAGCCCATGTCCATCGTGATCACGGCCGGGCAGCGAGGTGCTTCCCCGCAGTTCGAGTCGGTGCTGAACAAGGTCCGTGTCCCGCGTCTTGGGCCGGGCGGGCCGCACACCCGGCCCGATCGCGTGCGTGCCGACAGGGCATACGCCTCCCGCAAGAACCCGCTTACCTGCGGCGGCGCGGTATCCGCTGCACCATCCCGGACAAGTCCGACCAGGCCCGCAACCGCAAGAAACGCGGCTCGCGCGGCGGCCGGCCGCCGAAGTTCGACCCGCAGGACTACAAGGCTCGGCACGCGATCGAGTGCGGCATCAATCACCTCAAGAGGCACCGGGCCGTGGCCACGCGATACGACACAACGTGCCGTCCGCTACGAAGCCACTGTCCGCATCACCGCAATCAACGAATGGTTGCGAACGCCCTGTTGTGGAGGCGCAAGGGCTACTTCGACGCGAAGCGTTCTGCTGTCAGCCAAGACTGTCGCGCCTCCGAAGGCACGGGCGACAGGATCGTCACATGCAGCCGATCTTCGTTCTCGTGCACAGTCCGTCCGTAGGTCCCTCGACCTGGCACCCTGTGGCCGAACACTTGACGGCGGCGGGACACCAGGTGCGGGTGCCGTCCCTGCTGCACATAGGCGCCGGTGCTCCGCCCTTCTGGCCCCGCATCGTCGACGCCGTCCGCGACGACCTCCGGCAGGTCCCGGCCGGAAGCCCCGTCACATTGGTGGCGCACAGCAACGCGGGCTTGTTCCTCCCGACGATTCGCTCGGGCCTCGACCATCCGGTGACCAGCTCGATCTTCGTCGATGCCGTGCTGCCGGCCCGTACCGGACCGACCCCCGTCGCCACACCCGAACTGCTCGAGTTCCTTCGCCCGATGGCTGTGAACGGCATGCTGCCGCGCTGGACCGACTGGTGGGACGAGGCAGACGTCGCACCCATGTTCTCCGATCCGCTGGTGCGGCAGACAGTCGTTGAGGAGCAGCCCAGCCTGCCGCTGTCCTACTACGAACAGCACATCCCGGTCCCTGACGGCTGGGACGACCATCCCTGCTCCTACTTGCTGTTCGGCCCGCCGTATGACGACCTTTCCGCCGAGGCGCGCGAACGCGGCTGGCCCGTGGCACACCTGCCCGGCGCACACCTCCATCAGATCATCGATCCCGGCGGCACCGCCCAGCACCTCGTCGAACTCGCCACCACGACTTGATCCACTTCCGATACACGCCCCAGTCGCTGACGCGTGAACGCCCCAGCCGTACCAGCGCGTTGACCCCGCACAAGCCGTATCTCGCCTGCCTCGCCGTCGTCCAGCACCAGCAGGCGACGGCCCGTCGCGGACAAGGCGGCCTCGACAAGTTCGACGTTCATCCGGCCGAGCCGGTCCTGATGCTCCACCACCACGCAGGTCACGTTCGGGTCGGCCAGCAGACGCCGGGCCTTGGAACGGCAGCCGTTCATCCCGGAAGCGATCTCCGCCTCCACACGAACGACTCGGTGACCGGTCTTCACCGCCCACGCCAACAGCCGCGCGACCTGGCGTTCCAGATCGGTCTTCTGATCGTGCGAGGACACGCGGGCATACAGGCCCAGACCGCCGATGGCCTCGGTCGTGGTGTTCGCGTCGATGTTCACCAGGATCGTGCGCGGCCCGACCCGCTGAGCCGGTACCGGCAACGTCCCCTCACGGAACCAGCGATACGCGGTCTGCGGATGCACACCCTGCGTCTTCGCCCATTCCGTCAGATTCACACCCTGACAACGACACTCACTCACACATGGTTACGCTCACTTACCCGACTTCGCGAACCGACAGGTGGAGACCCCGTGCCTGGCTGTGGAGTGCTCCGTTGGCCGCTCCGGGGCAGACAGCCCTGACAGCCTGGCCCCTGGCCCCGCCCGCCCGGGGCCAGGCGCCCGGGCGGCGGGGCTGGTGGTGGACGGTCGGCGGGTATCGCCGATCGCTGTGGTGGGGGAGTGGGCGATCGGCGATGTGGTGGTTCAGGTGGGGGTGTTGGATTTCGTCCGTTGCATTGTGTGGCCCGTGGCCGGTGCTGGCTGGGTGGGGGCGGGCCGTCGCAGGGTGAGGGCGGTGGCGATGCCGGGGAGGGTGAGGGCGGCGGCGGTGAGGCCTGCGGTGCGCAGGCCGGGGACGAGGTCGGGGCCGGTGGTGGTGTGGAGGCCGGAGTTGGCGATGGCGACCAGGATGGCCAGGCCGACGGCGGAGCCGATCTGCTGGGTGGTGGAGGCCATGGCTGAGGCGATGCCCTGGTGGTGGGAGTCGACTCCGGTTCCGGCCGCGGCGAACATCGCGGTCCAGGCGATGCCCTGGCCGAGGCTGAGCAGGACGACGCCGGGCAGCAGGGCCGGGTAGCTGCCGCCGGGGGACATCGCCAGGGCGAGGGCGGTCATGCCGGTGGCGCCCAGGAGCAGGCCGGTGATGATGGTGGTGCGGGTGCCGGCCTTGCCGAGCAGCTGCTCGCTGAGTTTGCTGCCCACCATGCCGACGAGTGCCGCGGGCAGGAAGGCGAGGCCGGTGGCGAGGGCGTCGTAGCCGCGGACGTTTTGCAGGTAGACGGTGAAGAAGTAGTACTGGGCGCCGAAGGTGCCCATGAAGACGAAAGTGATGCCCATCGCGGCGACCAGGTTGCGGTTGCGGAGCAGGCGCAGCGGCATCAGCGGGTGCGTGGTGCGGGCCTCGACGAGCAGGAACAGCCCGATCAGCAGCGTGCCGGCCAGTAGCGCGGTGAGGGTCTCGGCGGAGCTCCAGCCGGCCTCGGGGCCCTGGACGATGGCGAAGACGAGGGCGGTGAAGCCGGCCGTTGCGGTCAGGGAGCCGGCGAGGTCGAAGCCGCGGCCCCGCTCGCGCGGGGCGTCCTTGGGGATGACGGCGAGGGCCGAGGCGGCGGCGCCCAGGGCGAGGGGGACGTTGACGTAGAAGACGGCTTCCCAGCCGAGGTAGTTGGTCAGGATGCCGCCCAGCAGGGAGCCCAGTGCCAGGCCGACGGCCCCGGCGCCGGCCCAGATCGCGAGGGCGCGGTTGCGTGCGGCGCCTTCGGTGAAGGTGGTGGCGATCAGGGAGAGGGTGGCGGGCAGCAGGAGTGCGCCGCCGAGGCCCTGGACGGCGCGGGCGGCGACGAGCAGTGCGGGGTCGGTGGCGAGTCCGCCGGCCAGGGAGGACAGGCCGTAGAGGGTGAGGGCGGTGGTGAACATGCGGCGCTGGCCGAGGAGGTCGGCGGCCCGGCCGCCCAGCAGCAGGAAGCCGCCGAAGGCGACGGCGTAGCCGCTGACGACCCACTGCAGGCTGTGTGCGTCGAAGCCCACGTCGCGGCCGATCTCCGGCAGGGCGACGTAGACGATGTTGTAGTCGATGGCGCTGATGAACTGGGCGAATGCCAGCAGGGCCAGCAAGGTCCCAGTCCCGCGGCGCGGGGAGGGGGAGGACATGAGGAGACAACCTCTCTAGTAAGCGGTTGACCGCTTACATCATGGGTGAAAGAAAGGGGCCGCCCGGAAGCGGCCCGTGGGCGTCGTCCGCTAGGCGCGCAGCGTGCGCGCCCAGGGGGCGTCGACGGAGGCGGCGTCGATCGCCACCATGACGTTGCTGAGCAGGCCGTCGGCGAAGTAGCGGCGGATCTGCTCGTCCGACGCGCCGGAGACGGCGCGGACGTATTCGACCTGCTTGGCGTAGCAGGTGCGCACCGCCTCGCCGATGACCGGCTCACTCGCGCTGCACTCCGCATGCTTGAGGATCATGAGGACGTCCCGGTCGGCGATGACGTCGCCGTATGAGGCCTCCATCGCCTTCAGGACCGCTTGCGGATCGGTGCTGTGCACCGCGGCGGCCGCCGAGGAGGCAGCCTCCCTCAGGCGGTCCGAGCAGTAGTCGACCAAGGCCGCGAACAGCGTCTCCTTGTCCTTGAACAGCCGGTAGAGGTACCCCTGCGAGATGCCGGCGGCCTTGGCCACGTCCATCGTCGAGGTCCCGTAGTACCCGCGCTCGGCGAACGCCTTGATCGCCGTACGCATGACCGTCGCCCGGCGCTCCTCGGCGGTGGAACGCTGCCGTGTCCTCGTTTCCATGAAAGCAATTAACCACTCACATCTGGGTGGCGTCAACCTCGCGCATGCTCACCCGCGACGAAGGCCGCGCCCGAGGCGCGTTGCGTACGTCCTGGTGGGGCTCGCCGAGGTGGCGCGCGAGGGAATGGTGGGCGAGGACAGAGGACAAACGGGGACCTGGGCGCCGCCGCCGAACCGGCGAGCCGCCGCTGGAACACTGCGCGGGCCCGGGCGAAGTGCTGCCGGGCTGCGGGAAGCGATGGACGACGTCCGTCGGCCGGCCGCTGTCCTCGCCGCTCTCGCCGTCCGGGTCCGCGAGGCCCGTACCGGGCACGACGCCGGGGCTCCCAGTCCTCTCGCGGAAGGCCCGCGCCGTTGAAGGGATGTCCGTCCTTCGACTGAGACGTGGGCCGCGTGCGGCGTGCTGGTCCGGGCGGGCTGGGTCAGAGGTTGTGCTGAGGCCGCTGTACGGCATGATGGGCCGGTGGACTTCGAGCCGTATCGGAGTGAACTGCTCGCGTTCTGTTACCGGATGCTGGGTTCGTTCCACGAGGCCGAGGATCTGGTTCAGGAGACGTTGTTGCGTGCCTGGAAGGCCCGGGAGCGGTATGACCCGGCGCGCGCGTCGGTGCGGACCTGGTTGTACCGGATCGCGGCCAACGTGTGCCTGACCGCGCTGGAGGGGCGAGGCCGGCGCCCCCTGCCGTCCGGGCTGGGTGCCCCGGGCGACGATCCCGAGGCCGTGCTCACGCCGGCGCTCGATGTGCCCTGGCTGGAGCCGTTTCCCGAGGCGCGGCTGGACCTCCAGGCGCGCCTTGATCTGCGCCTGGCGTGGGTGGCGGTGGTGCAGGTGCTTCCGGCACGGCAGCGCGCCGTGCTGGTGCTGCGGGAGGTGCTGGGGTTCACCGCGGCCGAGGTCGCCGGGCAGTTGGGGACCACGGTGGCGGCGGTCAACAGCGCGTTGCAGCGTGCCCGTGCCGCCCTCGCGGCCGCGGGCGGTCCCGATACGGTGCGTGAGCCGGACGATCCCGGAGCGCGGGCCGTGGTGCAGCAATATGCGCGGGCGTTCGAAGCCGCCGACGTGCCCGCGCTGGTACGGCTGCTGGCCCGGGACGCGATCCTGGAGATGCCGCCGGTCCCGCTGTGGTACCGGGGCAGCAGCGACTACGGCCTGTTCATGCAGCGCGTCTTCCGGACACGCGGCACCGGCTGGGCCGTGCGGGAGCTCACGGCGAACGGGCAGCCGGCGCTGGCGGCGTACGCGCCGGAACCCGGTGGCGGGCACCGGCTGCACACTCTCCAGGTGTTCACCGTCACCGGCGGCCTGGTGGCGCACAACGTCGTCTTCGCCGATCCGGGCGTCTTCGACGTCTTCGAGCTGGAGCGGCACATTCCTGCGGGGGACGCGGGGGACGCGGGCAGTTTCACGCCGCAGCGATGAGTCGGCCGGGCGCCGCCGGTATGTACCGGTGAGCACTCGACTGGAGCGAGAGGAACATCGCTGTGAGCATCATCGTGATCGGATTCGTCACCCTGGACGGGATCATGTCCGACCCCACCGGTTCGGAGGGGACACGGCTGGGCGGCTGGGCGCTGCGGCACGGGCGGGAAGCCATCGACGGGGACAAGTTCCGGCTCGGCCGCACGCTGGACGACGGCGTGCTGCTGTTCGGGCGTACGACCTGGCAGATCTTCTCCCGCCTGTGGCCCGGACGAGAAGGCCCGTTCGCCGCCCGCATGAACGCCGCCGCGAAACTGGTCGCCTCTCGCACGTTGAGCGGCGCGGACACCGCGGCGTGGGCGAACTCGCGGCTCCTGGAAGGCGACGTCGTCGACGCCGTCAAGCACGAACCGCGCGACGTGGTCGTCATCGGCAGCCTCAGCATCGCGCACCGGCTCATGGCCGAAGACCTGGTCGACGAGTACCGGCTGCTGACCTTCCCCACCGTCCTCGGCACCGGCGACCGGCTCTTCCCCGTGGACGGCCCGTACGCGGAGCTGGAGTGTCTGTCGGCACAACAGGCCGG
The DNA here is from genome assembly GCF_053596855.1 of Streptomyces sp. NPDC001617. Taxonomy (NCBI): domain Bacteria; kingdom Bacillati; phylum Actinomycetota; class Actinomycetes; order Kitasatosporales; family Streptomycetaceae; genus Streptomyces; species Streptomyces sp. NPDC001617. Next base: position 43,050 of record NZ_JBSFHA010000036.1, on the reverse strand, counting down.
CCCCGCCGTCCTCACTCGCTACCGCCGGGCCGCCGCATGAGCGCCCGCTTCACCGTCCTGTACGAGACGCCGGCCGACCCCGCGGCATTCGACCGCCACTACCGCGACGTCCACCTCCCGCTCGCACGCCGCCTCCCAGGGCTGCGCCGCTACACGCTCGGCCGTGACGTGGTCGCCGTCCGTGGCGGCGAACCGTACTACCTGGTCGCCGAATTGGAATGGGAGACGAGGGAGGAACTCCGTGCGGCCTTCTCCTCCCCCGAAGGGCGCGCCGCCGCAGCCGATGCGGCCCACCTCGAGGAGTTCACCCTCATCCGCAGCATGATCTACACGGTCGACGAGAGTGTGCTGTAGGCGCACGAAAGCACCAACCGGGGACGCGGCTGGCTGGATCGTCCGCGTCCGCCCCTTCGAAGATGGCTGCTCGCCCGAGCGTCGCGAAACGACCGTGACCTCGGGCGAGCGGCAGCAGGGGGCTGTGCACAAACGCCTCCCGAAGAAGGAGGCACAACCGGTGCAGTGCGGGTGGGGCGGCGTGAGGGCAGATCGCGGAGACCAGCTACGCGGCCACGGGCAAGACAGGGTCACGGAGTCCGTCAAAGCCGTGACTCGTGGCGTCAGCGAAGGCGGTGGTAAGGACAAAGGCGAGCCGCTCACTCAGGACACCATGGCAGGTTCCGGAATCGGACCAGGGAGGGGGCCAGGGATGGGGAGCGGACGGCGCACGCGGAAGTGGGGCCCGCTGCGGGCCGGAATGACCGTGACAATGCCGTGGCCGGTCTCATGCGTGCCTGGCTGGTCGAGGCACAGCTGACCGGGGCAGAACCAACGGCAAGGCTCGTGCCGGAGCACTTCGCTTCAGGCATCCCTCCGGGGCGCACCACCGCGTATGAACGTCTTTCCGGCCTCGGCGTGGAATGGGACTTTGTCGAGGCTGTCGCCGATGTTGCGTCCCAGACGACCGCAGAACGCGCGCGCCGCCTGCCCGCGTGCACCGGTCGGACGGCGCGGCGGGCTCACAGCGGACGACGCGCCGATCACGAACGCCGAGAAGCCACGGCGGAAGCCACGGGTGTCCGTGGCCGTCGCTGCCACGATCGTCATCGCTCCGGCCGTGGCCGACGTCGCGATTCCTGCTGTGTCATGAGCCGTCTTCCCACGTGCCATGTCCCCGGGCCGGCACGCCCGCGTCAGTCGCCGGTCCACAGCTCAAGCAGGACGAGCAGGACGACCACCGCTACCAAGGCGACGGCTGCCGCGGCGATTTTGCGGCTGTCGTCCGGCGGCGTCCGGTGCGCGGCACGTGTGGATCGCCGCCTGCGGCCGTATGCCGTGCGGATTGAGGCGGGTGGCCTGTCCGCTGGTGGTGCTTCTGCCTCCCAGGGGCCGATTCGGGCCAGCTCCCGCCAGACTGTCGGCGGGAGGTCCGGTGCGGGATCGAAGCCGTCGAACGCGACGTGTCGCCAGAATTCCCGCTCCGTTTCGCCGGCTTCCGTCGTACACGCGAAGACCAGCGCCTCCAGACTCTCCCGGAGGCAGACGTCCCGGGCGTGAGGACGTACGGCCCAGCGGAACATCCGGATCGCGCCAGCTGTTCCGCCGTGCCTGGTGTCGCCTTCGGCATCGAGAGAGATACGCCAGGCATGATGCAAATAAAGGTGTCGGTCGAGCAAGCACGCGGCCAGTTCCTGGGCTTCCGGGAGGGTGCGCCACCGGGTGCGTTCCTCCAGTGCCGTGAGGAGCCGGACGGCGGACTGGGGCTCCAGGTCGGGGCGGTCGAGGGCGTCGCACAGATCCTCGTCGGACTGCCTGCGCAGGGTGTCGGCGATCTGCTGCGACGTGACGGTCATCGACTGATCCGCCGAGTCTCCCAGATGGGTCAGGATCCAACGATCATCCTCGTGGGCACGTGGTCGCTGCTGCCACCACAGGGGCGAAAGCCACTTGCCCAACCTGCGCAGCTTTTCTGCGCGTAAGGGTGGTTGTTCAGAGGTCTGGCCGGTTCGGGGCGACATGGTCCGCCCACCCCGAACGATGGCCGACGGGTCCTGCCCCGGGCGCGATCGCACGGGCACGGACATGCGCGCTTCGACCAGGCTCTGAGGCGGGACGACGGAGTCCGCGCGGTCCGTGGGGCCCGTCGTGAGTGGCGTGGGCAGGCCGGTCGCCGCGGTGGTTTCTGTGAACGGGTGGTCAGAGGATGCGGCGCCCTCGGTTCGAGGTGTGAAAGTGCCGGCGCTGTACGGGCTCGTTGCTTCGGTGCGCCGGTCTCCTTGCCCGCTGCGCGGATCCTCTGCACCGGTATTGCGGCCTGCCTTCCACTCCTGGGGGAGGCTTCCGTTCATCGGGTCCGGCCCAGAGCTCGCGGGTGGCGGGCTGGGCGGGCGATGCGCCTGAGCACCCTCGCCCGTGCGCTTCTGCGCAGCAGCGGGGGAGACCCCGGTGGGCGAGGTGTTGCCCGGCGGTTCGCCGGCGGAGGGCGGGGTCGGCCAGGGAAGAGTCCCCTGTGCCTGGTCCGCCGACATGGCGGAGTCGGGCAGTGGACGGCCACTTGGACGAACCGTGCCGGATACGCCTTGGGCGCCCTGCCCCGGTGTCGGACCGAACAGCGCCTGCTGGTCCTGCCAGCACGCGTTCAACGGGTCGTGGGGTTCAGGATCGTGGGGTTCGAGAGCAGAGGAATCAGAGCCACCAGATGCCCGACCACCGGCCCCCGGCCCCCGGGACTGAAGGCCACCAGAGCCCGGACCGCCGGACTCAGGGCCGCGGAACTCCGCGGACTGCGGCTCCGGGACGGTGGACGCCGGTGTCTCGGACTCGGTCGCCGCAGGGTCCGATACGGGCGTGTCCGCCTCCCCGGTCGCCGACGGCTGTTCCCGGCCAGGAGCGTGCTCCTGCGCTGTACCCTCTCGGCTGTCGGCCCCTGCCGAGACGGGGGCCACCGGCTGCCTGAAGACGGTGTGTTCGGCGGGCTCCGCCATGGAGACCTCGGGCCGGGCCACGGGATCGGACGGCTTGACGGAGCTGGGGACGGGGGCCGTTCCGTCGCGGGCGGGTCGGGACGTGAGACCGTAACGGGCGTCGCCGGACTCGTGGGCTTTCTTCAGGAGGTCCGCGGCCGGTGCCGAATCCCCCGGGACCACGGTGTGGCGGTGGGGCGGGCCGCCCGGCAAGGCACGCATGAGCATGTCCAGCCGGTCCCGCAGCGAGCGCCTACGCGGCTGGGGACACGCTTCCAGCACGTGCGCCAGGTGGTCGGGACGGCCAGGGTCGGCGAGGAACAGACGGACCAGTTCGGCCGCGACCGTGTGCGCCTCGTCCACGACGGCGTCGGCGAAGGTGATGCGTTGGGCCGCCGAGCCGCCCACGGCGGACCGCGGCCACTCCGGCACACACACCAGCCGCAGACCCGCATGCTCCTGCGTGTCGAAACTCGCGAACGTGAACGTCTCGTCGCCCAGCCACGGGCCGAGCATCGCGCACAGTCCCCAGATCAGCGGGGGTGCGTAGTTGGCCTTCTCCAGAGCGACGATGTCCTGGCGCAGGAACGTCAGACGGTGGCCCGGTGTCCTCAACAGCTGTGCCACCGCCACTTCCAGCGGCTTCCTGACGAGCGCCACTTCGTCGACGAACAGGGGCAGTGTCTCGTCGAAACGCTGCCGAAGGACGTCCTCAGGCAGCGGGTCGATCCGTCCCGTGGCATCGTCGGAGAGGCCCGTCCACTTCCAGTTGGGCGCGGCGAGGCTGATCGACTCACGTCCCGTCAGCACCTGTGGGCTGCCGACCAGAGCATGTGAGGCGGTGCTCTCCCGGCCCCGTGCGTCGAGCGCCGGCCGACGGTGGATCAGCACCGCCTCTCCCGTTTCGGGGATCAGGTACCGCACCAGGCTGGGGCGTCTGCTGCCGGTGCCCTCGACGCGCAGCAGTGGGGCGAGCAGCGCTCTGAGCTCCTCGGCGCGCCGGTCGTCGCACGAGTGTGCCGCGGCGGCGATCCCCGTCACGTACTGGTTCCGGTTGCCCTCCCAGCGGAAGAGCAACTGGTCGAGGGGTTTCGCAGGGGTGTTCACCACCGCCGATCAGCCTCCTGCCGCCGCGGAGGACGGCGTGGCGTCCTTGGCGAGCAAGCCGCACATGGCGAGCACGGACACGAGCGGCCCCAGCACCCGTCGCGAGCGCACCCCGTGCGGGAATCTGCTGTCGCGGGCGCTGCCACCGGTCGAGGAGGCGAAGTGCAGGGTGCAGCGCAGGGCGCTGTCGAAAGGCCGCAGCCAGCCTGGGGCGGCGTGGCGGCACAGGAAGGCGTAGGCATCGCGGCTCTCCTCCTGCAGCAGACGCGGGTCGAACACCGTGCGCGAGGTGTCGTCCGCCAGCCAGCGGTCCACCGGTGGCTCGAAGCGCAGCAGATCCGCCTTCCCCACCACGAGGGCGGAGGGGACATCGAGGTAGCCGCCGTTGCGGGGCAGCCGGTCCAGCACCGTCTCGAACGCGGGGTCGTTACCGGTGAGGTCGAGCTGGGCCTGCCTGCGGGGCTCGTCGAGCTGGGGCATGCGCAGCGCCAGCAGCGGGTCCACGACGAAGATGAGGGCGTCCACGCCGAGCAGGAAACGCAGCAGGCTGTCCGTGCGCAGCAGATCCTCCCCGCCGAGGTCGAAGAAGGCCACTGGACGTACCTGGCCGTCCGCGCCCGTCAGCAGCAGCGCCTCGACGAACTCGGCGAACGACGTCTGGCCCGTGGCCTCCAATTGCCGTCCCTGACGCAGCCGGGCCACGCGGTCACGGACGAACTGGGAATGGTCCGCGGGGTTCACCGACTGCCAGCGCATCCCGTAGGGCTCCAGGCCCCCGTCGATGACCTCGGCGACCATCTGGGTGAGCAGATGGCTCTTGCCGCTGCCGGACGCGCCGATCATCGCCACGGTCAGAGGCCGGCCGTTCGTCAGATAGGGCACGGGAATGAAGTGCGCCTCCGACGTGCCGTCCCCCGCGCAGCTCTGGAAAGCGGCGCGCAGGATGTCGGCCCGGCGCAGCGGATTGGTGAGCTCGGAGGGGTCCAGCCGCTCGTACTGGAGGGTCTTCTCCGAGCGCCGGAACAGCCGTGCCTCGTCGTACCGTACGGTCTCCAGGCAGTAAGGACACAGAATCTGTCCCGGCTCCGGCGGTGTGGTCGACTGCGCCATCACTGTCCCCTCACGTCGCGGCCGCCGGCGGGTCCGCCGAACCAGGCTCGTCTCCTGCCGCGGGCCTCCCCGGGCGGTGCGGCCGTGCGGGCGGTGCCCGCGGTGGGCGACTCGACGCCGTGACCGAAGCCGTAGGGGCCCAGTCCCGCGGCCCGGCGCTTTTGTTCCATCGCCCGGTCGTAGTCCTGCCGGTGGGGCTGGAGCGGGTCGGGCCGAGCCTCGACCAGGGCCGCCGGGTCCGGCCCGGGCATGAGCAGGGCGAGCACCTCGGCGGGGGCGGGACGGTCCTCGGCCAGGGCCGCGAAGGCGGCTCCGAGCGGCCGTTCCAGTGACCGGTAGGAGGCCAGGTCGCGGGGCGGCCCCTCCGGGTCTCCCTGCTGGCCTGTCGCCAGCTGGTAGACGATCTGGGCCACGCTCCACAGGGCGTCGCGCGCGTCGGTGCGGCCCACTCCGTGGCGCTGCTCGGGCGCGGCGTACGGCGGCGCGCCGGTCGGAACCCGCCGGGATCCGATCCGGGCCACGGCGCCGAGGTCCCACAGCTGCGCCCGCTTGCCGTCCCAGCGCACCGCCGCGGGCACCAGACCCCGGTGGACCAGGCCGAGGCCCTCCATCAGACGGACGGCCAGGACGAGATCGCGTTCGATGGTGCGCTGCTCGGTGGTGGAGATGCCGTACGACAGCTGGGCGGCCGCGTCTCCTCTCGGTGCCTGGTAGAGCACGAACGGCTCCTCGGCGTCCATGTCGTAGCCCACCAGGGAGGGGAACAGGCTCTGGTAGGCGCTGCCGTGGAAGGCCCGGTGCAGGCACAGCGCGGCGCGGATCTCGGCCTCCAGCTTCCGTGGGCCCTCGGCGTCCGGGCCGACGGCGGCGGCGCAGCTGAGCCGGACCGCCCGCACGCTGCCGCCGAGCAGGACGTCGTGCGCCGCGAGCGGGGGAGGGGTCGTTCTGCGCCGCTCCCTGCGGATGCGCGAGGGCACGGTCTGGCGGGTGCCCTGGGGGCTGATGAAGGTCAGCCGGACCGGTGTGCCGTCGAGATCGCCCGGCCCCGTCTGTCCTGTGCTGTGGTTGGTCACCATGGTGTGGCGTCGTCCTCCTGGCGCCGCGGCCTGCCGCCGGCGTCTTCTGTGCGGAACTCGTGGCCGTCCGGACGGTCGTCCGTCGCGTCGGCGTATTGGCGGATGCTCTTGATGACGCCGTGACGCAGTGGCATGAGCCGGAGCGTGCCGCTGTAGCGTCCGGGGAAGGTGACGAGTGCCGTGGGCCCCTGCTCCTTGTGCGCCGCGCCCGTGCCGGCGTCCGTTCGCGTGGCCGTGGTGTGCGGCGCGAACCTGATCTGCCGCACGCGCGACGGGTCCTTGCTCAGCAGCGCGGACTGTTCGTCGGTGACGAGTTCGACAGGCTCGGGGCCCGGCGCGTCGGTGGGGTCGTCGAGGGGGCGGCGCGGAGCGATGCCGAGGAGCGCCTCGGTGGCGTCGGGCCTTTCGCGCCGCCGGGCGAACGGCGGCGGTGCGATCACACCGTGCCGGTCCAGGTGTCGGCGTGCGGTGGTGAAGATGCCGCGCACCGCGGTGTCCACCGTGGCGGACGGGGCGGCCGCGCCCTGGCCGCGCTGCACGCTTGCCCAGTGGGGCTCCAGCGCGGCGAGGACGGCAGCGCCGAGATCGTCCCGCAGGGTGTCCACCAGGGCGGGGCCACCGTCCCCGGCCTCCCTGCCGAGCCAGCGCGGACCGGGGGGAGAGTCCGTGTCCTGCCCGTCCTCCCCGGTGGTCCAGCCGCCGTTCACCGGGCCCGGCACATCGGGCGTGAAGGTGTGCTGCCACCCGTCGTCCGGCGCGTGCATGGCCTGCGGGGCACCGGTCTGCTCGGCGAAGTTCTCGGCGGTCTCTGCCGCGGCCCGCAGGGCCCCGGCCGTGGTGCGCGCCAGGTCGGCCGCGTAGGTGCGGTGCTCGGCCGCCCACCAGCGCCGGCGCGCACCGTCGGTCAGCAACTGGTCCAAGTCCTTGAGAAGGGCGGCGGCGTCGGGGGCGCCGGTCCGCCGCCACCAGTCGTCGACCGCCTCGCGCCAGCAGCCCAGCACGAGGAGACAGGCCAGGGCGAGCGCCCCGCCGAGGCCCAGGAGCGGTGCCCAGGCCGGCAGCGGCTGAGCCCTGGCCAGCAGCGCTCCGGCCGCGGCGCCCGGGACCAGCGCGCCCACGACGACCAGGGCGGCGGGCAGCGGATTGCGGCCCGCGCCGCCGGGGCTGTGCAGCCCGGCGCGCACGCATCCTCCGACGGCGACCAGCAGGACCGTCAGCGCGCCGAGTGTGGCGGGCCAGGGTGCGAGAGCGGAGAAGAGCCCGGCACCGAAGGCCAGGGGCGCGGTGCGGGACGCGGACGCCCGGACGACGAAGGGGCGCCGAGGTGAGATCCGGGCGAACCGCTCCTGCGGTACCCGCAGTTCGGCCTCGGTCAGCAGTTCGGCACCGGAGGCGGGAACGACCTCTTCCGACAACGCCACCAGACGGGCCGACACGTCCCGCAGCGCGGTGCCGCGCTCCAGCAGACTCTCCGCCATGGCGCGCAGCGCACCTCGGAGCTCCTCGCGGCTGCCGCTGTACTCGGGCATCACCACGTCGGGTCCGGACGGGGTGCCGGCGGCCGCGTCCTGCGGTGTGTCGTGCTGGAGCGCCTCGATGACCTGGGCACGGTGGTGCCGCAGTGCCGCTGCGGCGTCCTCCACGGCGCTCGCCGCCCTGCGTCCCCCGGCCGCCTCCAGCAGCCCGCCGGGCCCGCGCAGCCCAAGACGGGCGGCGCTCAGGGCGGCGATCGTCTCGGCGCAGCGTCGGCGGGAGGCGTCGAGTCTGCCGCCGGGCACGCACTTGGGGCGGTCGGCGTCGCCGCCCTGCCCGGTCAGCAGTGCCTCCACAGGGGCCGGAAGCTCCGGGCGCGCTGGTGCGCCGGTGAGGTCGGCGGAGCCGGCGAGACGTTGCAGCGCCTGGGCCCAGGCCCGGGTGCGGGCCGCCGGTGACAGGTCGTGCTCCAGGAAGAGGACCGCGGGTACGGCGGCCGACTCGTCGAGACCGGACAGGGCCGCGAGGACCGTGTCGAACAGGCCGCTCAGGACGTCGACGAGCACGGCGAGCGCACCGGGGTCGTCGGCGGCGACCTGGGGATCGTCCGCGATCCGGGCGGCGCGCAGATCGCCCACCCACAGCAGACCGCTGTCCTGGTTCTGCAGTGCGGCCGGCCGGGTGAGCTTCGGCCCGAGCTCCGAGGACGGGCTGGGCTCAGGCTCGTCGCCCAGCACCGCCAGGGGATCCCAGGCGTCGACGGGCCGCGGGTCGCCCTGCTGCTGTGCGTCGGGCAGCGCGCCGACCGCGAGGGCGAGGACCGAGGCCTTCTTGCCGTAGCCGAGGGCCTGTTCGTACACGCTCTGGCGTGCTTCGAGGCCGTCCGGGGTGTCGATGAGCAGGAAGCGGTAGTGCCCGCTCGCGGGTTCTGGCCGTGCGGCGGCCCGTAACTGCCGGTTGACGGCCGTGCGCAGCCCTTCGCGGGTGAACAGGTCCTCCGCGCCCGGTCGCAGGTCGAGGACGATCAAGGGACCGGTGGGGGAGTCGTCCTGGGTGAGGGTGTGCTCCGGGCGGTTCACTCCACGTCCTTCCAGGGGTCACCGGATTCGCCGGAGGCGCGGCGGGGGCCGTCTGCGGAGTAGTCCCCGAGGGGGCCCGGGCTCGGGCTGTGCCATGGGGCGTCGGGCTCGTCGCCGGGCCAGCCGTCCGGGCCGGCACCGTCCGTGCCGTAGGGCGGTGTGAAGGGCGGCAACGGCAGGTCGGCGCCCGGGTCCCGTGGTTCGCCGTCCGGGCCGCGAGTGTGCGGGTGGGCGCCGCTGCCGTGGTCGCGGAGGTCCCAGGGGAAGGCGGCGGCGTTCTGGGCGCCGAGTTGTTCGGAGTGCTCGGTGCCGGACCAGGAGGGTCCGGGTTCGTCCGGGGTGTGAGCGGGATCGGTCCGCGGTCTGGGGGTGCCGTTGCGTGCGCGGTCGGAGGGCGGGCCCTGTTCGAACGTGTGCTGCGCGGGCGGCGTCATGTCCGGTGCGCGGGGCGGCCGCCCGTCACGGGTGCTGGGACCGCCCGCCGCTCCGCGACGCTGTTCCCCGTCCTCCTCGTCCAGGTCGAGCAGTACCTCGCGCAGCGAGCGCAGGGTCGGCGCCAGAGCGTTCTTGTCGGCGAACGGAGTGTCCAGGGCGGCCGGAAGCAGTTCGGTCCAGAACTCCAGCGGTGAGGCGGCCCACTCCGTCGAGGGGCCGCTGGAACGTGCCAGCCGCTCGCGGATGATCTGCACCTGACGCGGTGCCAGGGACTCCACCAGGTGTACGTACAGCGGGTGCGGCGGCATCCCGGAGGTGGTCAGTCCGGCGTAGCTGCCTTCCATCAGGGCCTTGCAGTACGTCTCCACGATCTCGCCCTCGTCGAGCAGGGCCACCTGTTCGTAGGCGTGCAGCAGCCGCGCCCAGCCGGAGATGCCGTGCCGGGACTGCTCACCGAGCCGCAGTTCGATGCCGGGCAGATTCTCGCCCTCGCCTTCGTAGAGGCGCACGAGGACCTTGCGAGGGTTGTCGTCGTCGCCCTCGACAACCTCGACCTGGCCCTTCCACAGAGCGCACAGCAGGCGGTGCAGGATCTCCCTGCGGTCTTCCGGGGTGCTGGCCAGCCACTCGCCGCCGTACCCGAGGCGCTGACGCCAGTCCAGGTAGTCCGAGGCGTCCTCGCCCGCTTTCGCCTTGGCCCATCGCAGGAGCACCTTGCGGACCTCCGGCACCTCGGTGAGGCTCATCTCCCGGCGGAAGAGGACCACCGTGATGGAGTCCGTCTCCACGCCGTTGAACTCAAGAGTGCCGCGGGGCAGCGACAGGTGCTTGCGCAGGTAGTCCTCGACGGTGTCCTTGGCCTGGGAGCGGGGGTAGACGACCAGCACCTTCAGCGGGCCGCCGCCTTCGGGCACGAAGCCGTGCGGGATGAGCCCGGCGATCTTGAAGCGGAACTGGTCGAGAGCGGTCTTGCCGACCTCGTCCGCGGCGCTGCCGACGCCCGCCGCCGCCTCCAACAGCATCGCCATCGACGGCAGGAGAGGACGCTCGTCGTGGCGGACGCCGCTCTCGGCGAAGAGTTCCTTGATGCGCTGCTCGATCGCCGCCTTCACCGGGGCGATGGCCGCGTCGGCGTTGCGGCGGCCGATGAGACGGGCCGCCTGCCACTGGTCGCTGCCGACCATGGAGTGCACCAGGGCGGCCTCGTCGTCGGTGTCCCTGAGGTTCTCCCGCTTGGTCAGACGCTCGCGCACGTCGTCGTAGAAGTCGGTGAGGCTGTTCTGGGGCGGCAGGAGGTAGGAGACGCCGGTGCGGTCGTCGTACAGCTCAAGCAATTGCTCCTTGTACGAGCGAGGTTCCTCCTCCTTGTGCTTGTGGAAGGTCTCGACCAACTGGGTGATCTCGGCGACGAGCGCCGAGGCCTTGGGGCGCCAGCGCTGTTCTTCCCGGCGCCAGGCCTCGTGCCAGATGACCTTGGCGCGCATGGCGTACCACTGGTCCTGTGCCTCGCGGACGCGCACCACTTCGGGGTCGCCCCACTGCCTGCGGGACAGCGGCCCGGCCAGACCGTCCTTGATCCGCGGGACGCCGGGGGGCTGCACGGCACGGTCCCCGGCGGGTTCGCGGCTGCGGTTCTCCAACATGCCCAGCACACCGTTGCGGGTGACCGGGTCCGCGTCCCCGGGGACGCCCCTGACGATGCGTTCGACTTGGAAGGGGTCCATGGTGCGCAGGGCCCGCTCCAGGGCGGTCTGTGGGGAGAACTGCTCGGCGAGGACGGGCGCTCGGCGTGCCACCCGGCGTCGCAGGTCCTCCAGATGCGCCTGCATGTCGGTGGCGCGGGTGCGCAGTTCCTTTTCGATGGCGGGGCCGCCGCGGGGCACCGTGCGCGGCTCGGGCAGGGGCAGTGACTCGCGGTTCCACAGCTCCTCCAGGCCCGCGTCGGCGAACATCCGGCGCACGGTGCCGGCGTACTCGTGACTGGGCTGGGCGGAGGAGTCGGCAAGGCGGCCGACGCCTTGCGCGAGCAGTCGTGCGGAGACCAGGTCGGCCAGCGGTTCGAGCGGAACGGTCATGGAAGCGACCAGAGCGGTGGACACGCCGCGGTGGCCGATGCCCGACTTGGCGCGGATACGGCGCTTGGCGTCGCTGTTGATGAAGCTGGAGGCGAAGGTCTGGTGTTCGTCGTCGCGGTGCGGGGCGTCGCCGAGTTCGGCGCCGATGAGCGACATGATCAGGGAGACCATGGAGCGGCGCAGATCGTCCGGTCGGATGCCCGCTGTCCTGCTGAAGAGGAAGGCGGTCGGCATCACGCCGGCGTCGAGCCGGATGATGCGGTCGTGCGGGTAGTGGATGGTCGTGGTCGAGGCGTGGTCGATGTCCCCGATGACGTCGTCGGCCGTCGGGACGTTCTGTTCGTCGACCAGCCGGAAGAGGTCCACCACGGCCCGGGCCGCGTTGAGTTCGGCGTCCCGGCCGCCGCCCTTGGCCAGGGGGAAGGCCGAGGGCATCACGACGAGCGGATAGATGCGAACGCCCGAGAAGTTCTTCTCCTTGAAGGCCTGCCCGATGAAGTGCAGGTAGTCGAGGAAGATGCCGGTTCCGGTGCCGCCGGCGACCGAGAAGGCGACGAAGACGTCGCAGCCGGTGATGGGGCCGCCGCCGAGCCGGCTCAGCTCGCCTCCGGAGCGGCCGATGATATCGATGGCCTGCTGCAACGGCCCCATGACGGGGGTCAGATCGTCCCGCAGGAGGGTGCCGTAGAGTGCCGCGCGTCCGACCGTGGGCAGCGCGCCGGCACCATTGCGCAGCGGGGTGATCTTGGGTTCGGCGCCGCGGGGCGGCAGCCAGTGGTGGGTCTCGCGGGGCAGGGCCGCCCGCAGTTCGCGGGTGACGCTGGGTGAGCTGTCGTAGCCGGGCAGCAGGTCGTGGGTGGCGCGCGCGGTGCGTCCGTAGGCCGCCTGCAGCGAAGGTTCCACGCTGAGATGGGGCAGCCGGGCGAGTTCGGCCTCGCTGTAGTCGGCGTAGACGAACTGCAGGCATTCCGGCAGCTGATAGCGCTGGGTGATACCAACGCTGTTGAGGGCCGTGCCGTCCGGCCCGCACAGCTGCGCGCGCAGCCGCCGCTCCAGCTCGGAGCCGACCAGACCTCCGGTTCCGCCTAGGCCGACGAAGAGCATCGGCTGGTTGATCTTCATGCTGTGGCCTTCCGCCCGCCGGGCCGAATGCGGGCCCGGTCCGTGGTGGTCGATACGGGCCGCCGGGCACGGGCGGAGTGCGCCGTGCCGTGCGGCGGCCGAGGTGGTGGTGTCAGAGTTCGGGGTGCTGTGCCTCGGCCGCGTACGGGGTCCACAGCTCGGGGGAATCGGGCGACGTGGTGTCGTCGTCGACGGCCTTGAGGACGAGGTCGTCACCGATGCGCAGCCCCTGACCGGGAGCCAGGTTCTCCTCGACGGCCCCGTCGGGCATGCGGATGTCGGCGCCGCCGTCGGGGTTGCGGCGCATGCCCCAGGTGCCCAGGTCCGAGCGCTGGACGCGGGGACTGTCGGAGTCCGTGTCGAGGATGTCGAAGCGGTACCAGTTCTCCCGGCCGGGTGTGACCTTGTGGCGTGCGAGTTCCCTGCCCCAGCTGTCCTCGAGGACGAGGGTGCCGCGGGGGCGCCGGGAGGCCCTGCGGCGCAGCCACCGAAGGACGAGGACCGCGCCCACGGCCGTGGCCAGGGCGAGGGCGAGCAATCCGAGCCGGCCCCACGGCACGGTTGGCTTGCTGCTCACGGTCACGGTGTCCAGGAGCTGCCCGCTGAGCACGGCGCCGTTCTCGTCCGTGACGAGGATCTTCCCGCCGAGGGCGCTGCCCTCGGCGGTGACGGGGAAGCTGAGTTGCTCGGCCGAGCCGATCGACAGGCGGACGGTGACGCGGTGGCCGCTGGTGCCGGCGGGCACGGTGACGCGCTGGGGGTCCAGGCGCAGTCCGGCCCCCTTGGTGTCGGCGAAGGCGAGGAACAGTGTGTGGGCGCGGGAGTCCTTGTTGTCGACGGTGAGGCGTGCCTTGTGGGTGTCGCCGGGGTGGAGTTCCGCCGAGCCGAGGGCGAGGACGGCTTCCAGGCGCTGGTTGGGCGTGGACACGGCGGCCGGCTGTGTCCGCACATCGGGTGTCAGGCCCACTGCCGAGACCCGCGACTGGAAGGAGAGGGATCCGGTGGCGGTCCTCGGTACGGTCACGGTGCCGGAGAAGCGCCCGTCGCCGGCGCTCTCGTCGGGGCCCTGGCCGTCGTCGGCGAGGTGGATCTGCACCGCCTGATCGATCCCCTCACCGGTGAGACTGCCGGTGACCTTGATGCCCTTCAGGTCCTGCTTGTCCAGCCGGGTCTCCTGGCGGGTGAGGATCGGCACGTACATCTCGACCTGGCTTCCCGAGGCGGGGGAGTATGCGCTCAGGGAGATCGTCGAGCGCACCGACCCGTGCCAGAGCACGTTGATCGTGGCGAGGCGCTCGCGGTGGTCCTCGGGGGCGTCGAGCTTGACCGTCCAACGGCCGGCGAGGGGGCGGGTGATGCGCAATGACTCGGTGGCCCGGCCCTGTCCGGAGAACGTGTAGGTGGAGTCCGGGTCGCTGGTCGAGGGCTTGATCTCACGGCCGTCGGGGGCGTAGTACTTCGCGGTGACGGCGGCGTCCCCCTTGGAGACGACGATGGTTCCCTCGGTGGCGAGCGGCGAGATACGGACCGTCAGGTCGCTGGGCGGCCGCCCCTCGTCCCCCTTCTCGCGGTAGAGGCAGCGGGCGGCGGCGAACGTGCTCTGCAGCTCGCCGTCGAGGTTCTCGGACTGTACGACGCGGGCTTGCGGACGGGCTCCGGGGACGTTGCGGCAGCCGGCCTGGTAGCCGGCCGCGGCCATCTTCCGCAGCGCGTCCTCGCGGGCGTCGCCGAAGCCGAGGGGCCAGATCTGCACCTCGGCGTCCGCGGCGGCGGCGAGGGCGTCGGCGAGGTCGCCGCGCGCGGCTTCCTCGGCGCTGTGTTCGTCGAGGTCCTTGTACTTCAGACTGTCGCCGACGTCGAGAATGCCGTCGGTGAGGAGGAACAACACGCGCGGGGTGCCGGCGGGCCGGGCACTGAGGTCGGCGACCGCCTGGCGCACCACTTCGATGAAGTCCGTGCCCGCGCCTTCGCCCTCCCCGCGCCGCCGCAGCTTTGCCGCGCACTCGGCGATCTTCTCCCGGCCGATCGTGTCGAGAGGCCTGGTGGGGCAGACCTTGTCGACGGCCGTCTGGCCTTCCTTCTCGGCGCTGGCGAAGCCCAGCACCTCCATCGTCGAGTCGCTGGACGGTTCGCCCAGGGCAATGGCGTTGACCGCCTGGCGCTCCCGGTCGATCTCCCCCGGTGCGAGACTGGCGGACTGGTCGACGGCGACGACATAGTCGACCGGCTTGTCGGCGGCCGTGCCGTTCGGTGAGGCGGCCGCCGCGGTGGGTGCCCCCATGGGCCCCGACAGTGCGGCGGTGGCGAGGACCACTCCGGCGAGCAGTGCGGTCAGGCGCCGTACTGCGGGGCGGGCGGCTGTCGGCACGGCGCGTGGTTCCCGGAACGACCGGCTCATGGTTGCTATCACTCTTGGTGCTCCCCACGACCTCGGTAATGAGGCCTCCCTCGTGAGCCGGGTGGACGCCCTCTCCCCGGGGGCCGGCTCGTGTGGCGATCACTCTAATTTCATCGGCCGATCGTCACGTCCTATTTCTGCAGCACTGTGTGGAAATTGCTCCACGTCGGTCTGAATTCATCACCTCAGTTATTGAAATCGACCTCAGGTGAGCATTTGTGATCGGCACGGATGGATATATCTAGACCGTGGGATTCAATTTCCGGTACCGATGCGCCATCAGCCGTCCCAAGCCATCATTCGTTGACGAGAAGGCTTCCCGCCCGCCGACCGGCCGGCGTCAGCTCTCGGACAGGATCCGGCGCAAACGGTCGGCGAGTGCTCTGCTTCCTTCAGCGCGGGCCGCGGCGTACAGCGTGTCGTCGTCGAGCGGTCCCGGCTCCAATTGAGCGCCCAGCAGACCGAGCCGGGCACGCACCGCCTCGGGTGTGCGCGGAGTGTCCACATAGGTCTCGACGCGGCGCAGCATCTCGCGGCGACGCACCCGTACGTCCTCGCACCACATCTGGAACAACCCTCCGCGCGGCAGGACCACCAGCGACCCCAGCGGGCGCGGCGCGAGCGCGCCCGTGATCCGGAAGGCCTCCTCCGGCAGCCCGACCCGGCACAGACCGCCGTCGGCGCGGCGCGGCTGATGGTGTGCCAGGCCCCGTCGGCTCAGCCAGCGGCCGGCCTCCTCCTCGAACGCCGACAGTGCGGCTCGGTGCGCCTCCGCCAGGGCGCTCACACAGGAGGGAGATGCCTCCAACGCGCGTGAGAGGCGGGGGTCGGGTTCGCCCCGCAGCGGGCGGGTGTAGATCAGATACCGCGATCCGTCGTGCCCTCCCGCGGTGGGCACGACGCACGCGGGCAGGTACTCCACCTCCCGTCCGACCACCTCCTGGAGCTCGATGGCCGCGGGCAGGTTGTAGCGTTCCCGGTCGGCGAGGCCGACGAGGTCCGCCACGGCCCCGGCGCGGAACGGCTCGGGGCACAGCAGCGGTATCGATGCCCGGCCGTCCTGCCCCGCTTCGGTCAGACCCGCACCGGTCCGGTCGTAGTAGGCCTGGGTCAGCGGGCCGGACGAGCAGCCGTCGAAACGCAGCACCCGGCGGTCGTCGAGACCGACCGTGTACAGCGTCCCGTCCCGCCGCGAGCGTTCGCCGAGCGCGGTGAGGGCCAGACTGCCGTCCTCGCCCTCGACATGGCCGACCGCGCGCAGGAAGGCGAGCGCCTGCCGCACGAGCGCCGGATCGAGCGCGAGGAACGACGCCAGCTCCGCAGAGCCGGTCAGCCCGGCCTCGCCGATCCCTCGGATCAGATAGCGGTCGATGAGCTGGTAGGGCTGCGCCTCGGTGACCGTCGCCCGCACCTGCACGCACCAGACGGGGAACAGCACGGTGTGTGCCGAGAGGGGCACGGACCCGAGCACGAAGGCGGCGTGCTCCGCCGCCCGCGCGGGGTGGAATCCCAGCGCTGGGCGCGGGTTCACCGTCCCGCTCCGCGGACCCGCCCCTGCTGCAGACGGGCGCTGAGCTCGTCGTACGGCACGATCTGGCCCTGCTCGTCGACGTGCGCGCGCAGGGCGCGGGCGAGATCGCGGAAGGCGGGGTCCTGGGCCTGTGTGAGGGTGGCCAGGTCGCCGACCAGCACGAGCTGCCGCCTGGCCCGGGTGAAGGCCACGTTGGCCCGGCGCAGTTCGTCGAGGAAGCCCACAGCGCCCTTGGGGTTGCTGCGGGTGAAGCCGTACAGGACGACGTCCCGTTCGCCGCCCTGGAAGGAGTCCACCGTGGCCACATCACCGCCGCCGGCGGCTGGGAAGGCCAGCAGGGAGCGGATCAGCGCGGCCTGGGCGCGATAGGGCACGATGACCGCCCACTCCTCGTCGCGCTCGGCGTAGTGCTGCGCGAGATCCGCGAGCAGCTCGGCCTCGGTGGTGTTGACGAAACCCCGCGCGCCGTCCGCGGCTGACCGGGGCGGCTTGCTCTCGGCACGGTCGCCGAGCGGCAGGGCCGAGGTGTCGACCAGGACGAAGGGGCTGCGGAACAGCCCCGAGGGCAGCGTCCGGCGCCCGGCCGAGGTGATGAGCCGGCCGTCGTAGAAGGCCTGCGAACAGAAGTCGGCCACCTCCCTGGGCATGCGCCGCTGCTCCCACAGACGGGCGACGGCATGCTGGGGCAGGCGTTCCTGGGCCAGTTCCAGGACGCTGGTTCCGATCAGCTCGGCGGCCTCCTGCCCGGCGTGGGCCCGCGCCCAGCGCAGCACCTCCTCGTCGCGGAACGGGGGAAGCTGCCGGTGGTCGCCCACCAGCACTCCGCGTCGCGCTCGCACCAGCGGGACCAGCGCGTCCGCAGTGGTGATCTGCCCGGCCTCGTCGACGACCGCGAGGTCGAACTCCACGCCGGTGAGCAGGGCGGGCCCGGCGGAACCCGTGGTGGTGGCGCCGACGACATGGGCGTAGCGGATCAGTTCGGCGTGCAGCTGGTCGGTGGCCGCCGAGACGTCGTCACGCCACTGGGACAGCAACTCCCGCCGGGCGGTGAGCAGCGGCGCCGCCTGACGTGCCCAGCCGGCGAACGCCGCGAGCGGCCGGTCGTCGGGGGGCTCCGGTCCTTCGTGCGCAGGCTCCGGGAGGGGTGGCCCCTCCGCGACGGGGGCCAGCAGCCTGCGGCAGTGCCCGGCCGCCTCGAAGGCGGCCTCCCGCAGCTCATGGCACTCCCGTCCGGCCTCCCGCAGGGCCGCGTACTCCCGGCGCACCGCCGGATGCTCGCGTGTGGCCGCGTAGAGTGCCGCCTCCGCCTCGCGCCAGGCCAGATCGGCGCGTGCCGTCACACCGTCCTGCGCCGAGGCCGCCGCCGCCGTGCGGGTCAGCAGCAACTCCCGGCACCGCAGCAGTACACGACGTGGCAGGCCCGCCACGGGGTGGTGGCGGGCGGCCGGCCACCGCTCCCGGTGGCGCCGCAGGAACGCGTGACGCCGGGAGAGGCGGGCCTGCCGGCGCCGGGCCCGCCGCAGGCGTGCCGCGAGGCGGTCCACACGGCGCTGGGCCGGACCGGCCACGGACCGTACGGCCGACCGCAGAGCCGTCCGTGCCGCCTCCTGTTTCTCGACGGCGCAGGCCAGCCGGTCCAGTGCGTCGTCCAGGGCCTTCACCCAGTCTGCGGCCCGGCCGCCGTCATGGGTCCGCAGGCGGGCCTCGACCCGGTCGAGGATGCCCTGGCGCAGAGCCGTGGCCCGGGTCTGCAGGAGGTAAGGGCGGGCCGCGTCGGAGACCCTGCCCTCGTGTCCCACCCGGATGACCAGCAGGTCTTCGGGCAGTCGGCTCAGTACGTTGTCCACGGCCGCGTTGCTGTGCGCCGTGACGAGGACGCGGCCCGAGTGGCCGCCTTCGCGGGCCACGGCCCGGACCACCTCGGTGACCACCCTGGTCTTGCCGGTGCCCGGCGGGCCGACGACGACCGACAGGTCCTGGGTCGCGACGGCGGTGGTGAAGGCGGCGCGCTGCCCGTCGTCGAGCCGCTCCACGGGGGTGGCGCGGGCGTGGCCCGCGCGCGGTGGCCGGGTTCCGGCGAGCACCGGCAGCAGCAGCGGATTGCGGGCGGTGCCGTCCCGGAGCGCGGCGAGGGCGTCGGTGCGACGGGTGTGGGCGGTGCGGTTTGCGACCCGTTCCAGTTCCCCCTGCTTGGGCAGATGGCGCCAGTCGACAGCACGGTCGAAGGCCAGGGTGACACGCGCCGTCGCGTCGTCCACGGACACGACCTGGCCTCGCAGGTCCGGTTGCCCGCGCACCTGGAGTACCTCTTCGGCAGCCGGCGTACGGCGACCGTGCAGCGCGAACGTGTGCACCGAGCGACTCGTCAGGCGCCGGTCGGCCGCCGGGACGACGGCGCGGTACGGGAACGGCGGCATGGCGCGGGTCTGCTCGCGCTGAATAGCGAACTCTTTGTCGACGACACGGTCGAGCTCGCGGAGCAGAGCCTGCTCGCGTTCGCCGGGCGCGGAGGTGCGTTTGCCCTGTCCCGGGGCGCGTTCGCCGGGCCTGGAGTCGCGTTTGCCGGGACCGGAGGCGCGTTTGCCGTGCGCCACTTCCTTGCGCAGCAGTTCCCACTGAGCGGTGAGGACGTCCCAATGGGTGTCGGCCCCGTCCGGTAGCGCGGCGGTGGTGTAGCGGGCGCTCCAGCCGGCGGGTCTGAGCAGCAGACAGCCTTGTGCCAGGCGATGGTGGTCCTTGAAGCGCAGCGGTCGCACCGTGCGCATCCGATAGCACCGGGCGGCGGTGCCGGTTCCGGGGCTGCCGTCCGGGACGAGCACGGCCAAGAAGCCGCGCCCGTACAGCAGGAGCCCCGGCTCTTCGCCATGGCCCTCGCGTGCGGCGAGTACGGCGGGTACCTCGCCCCGGTCGCTGAAGTCCGCCGTCAGATCCTCGACGCTGTCGGGCAGGCCGGGGTGGTCCCGGCGCAGACGGCTGAGAACACCGTCCAGAGAGTGCGCCGGGACGACGACCAAGGGACCCGGCAGGTCCACGGGGCGCATCAGCATGCCGGGGCGCCTCCGGCCGACAGCCCGGTGCCCGTCGTACGAGCGTGGAAGGCCTCGGCCTGCAGATCCGCCGCGCTCTGCCGGAGCCCGTCGGCCAGCGCTGACGCGGTAGGGCGCGCGGTGGGGTCGGCGTCCAGAGCGGCGCGCATCAGGCGCTCCAGGCTCGGCGGTGCTGCCGGAACGTGGACGCGCACGGGTACGACCGCTCCGGCTTCGGGCGCCACCCCGCTGATCAGCCTGTAGGTGAGCGAGGCCAGTTGATAGACGTCGGTGGGCGGGCCGAGCAGGTGCGAGCGGAAGCCGGCCTGCCACTGTTCGGGGGCCCGGTGCTCCTGCGGCCCCTCGCCAGGCACCGGCGGGCGGAACGCCAGGCCGAGGTCCCGCAGCCGCAGCGCTGTGCCGTCGACGACCTGGACGGCGGATGCGTCCAGGCAGCGGTGGGCGAACCCCGCGCCGTGCAGGACCTCCAGCGTGTCGGCCAGGTCGGCCAAGGCCGCCACGATGCGGTACAGCAGGCTTCCGGGCAAGGGCCCGGCTTGCCCGTACACCTCGGACAGGGTGGGCGCCGGCCCGACCGCCCGGCGGTCGGCACGAGGCCAGGGCAGGCACAGCAGGGCGCTGCGCGGCCCCAGGGTGCGGTGGACTCCGGGCACCGGCAGCCCGGGCCGCGAGGCGAGTCGACCGAGCAGGTCGTTCTCTCGGCGCAGGGCCGACAGGGCACTGTGCGTGGAGCGGCCGCCGCTGCCGACGAGGAGGTCGACGCGGCGCAGCCAGCCGAACCGGTGGCGCACGCGTGCTCCGGCGGCGCCCACACGCAGGGCGCGGCCGCTGAACTCCCGGACCGTGCCGTCGGGCGTGACGCCCTGCCCCAGCCCTTCCTCCTGCAGCAGGTAGCCGTCGCCGGCCACGTCCACGATCTCACCGGCCCGCCAGCCGCCCGGCCCCGGCGGCCGAGGCCGCGGTCCGCCCGGGGGCGGGTTGGATGTTCGGGCGGCCACGCCGTCCGGCGCGGCACCGTCCTGCCCCGGGTCGGGGTCGTCGAGCCCGCGGATCATGCCGACCGCGAAGGCCGCGGCCCGGCGGGCGGCGGTGCTTTGTCCCCCACGCCGATCGGCGTCGTGCTTGTGGCCGTCCGCCTTGTCGCTGATGCCCCGGACGGTCACGGCCGGGCAGGTGCCGGACATCTGCACCGCCCGGGCCATCCCGGCGCTCTCCATCTCAATGGCGACCGCGTCCTCGTAGTGGTCGCGCAACTGGTCGCGCAACGAGGACTCGGAACTGTTCAGCACCACTTCACCGGCTGCCACTGGCTTGAGGTGGACCTCCGGCACGGGGTCACCGGATCCGTCACCCAGTGCGCGGGCCCAGTCGCCCCGGCGCGTGTGCATGGCCAGCTGGGCCAGGTCGTGAGCCAGCTTCCAAGCCTCCGGCCGTGCGCGGAAGACACCGTCCTCCTCTTTGCCGCCATGTACGGCGTACACCTTGGTGGCCACTACCACGTCCCCGATGGCGACACTGTCCTTGAGGCCGCCGGCGACCCCTACGAACATCACCAGCCGTGGCGCGAACAGCTGCACGGCCTTGGCCGCCACGACGGCGGCACCGTCGTTCCCCGGTCCGATCTCGGCGAGGGCGACCTGCCAGGGGGTGCCGTCCACCCAGCCCATCCGGTACCTGGTGCCGATGTCGTCGCGCGGGCCCCAGCGGTGTCCCGCCAACTGGCTCTCCACCGCGTTGAATTCCACACCCAGCGCGGTGAGCACCACGACGGTCGCATCGCGCTGAATTGCTGCTTGTACGTCTTGCACAGGATTTTTCCCCCGGATGCTTCGTGGTCGAAAGCACCGTCACTGTACCGGCGGCGGAACAGTCGGCAGGGGCGAATTCGCGTTCCGCATATATGCGAAGCGACCGAGTGTGCGAACGGAATCGAAAATGTATTCCCCGTATTTCTCCTTTCCGTGAAAGCCGCAAGGGGCACGACCACGGCAAGGGACGCCGGCGTGTGGCCCGGTCGACGCGATCCGCAGATCTTCGAAGCCCACGTGGAGGTGGTCGAGACCGTGATCCGAAGCCCGGCGGCGCGGCGAGGTGACCGTCGACGACACCCGGCAGGTCGCCCGGTCGGTGGTCGCGCCTGGAGGGCAGGTGCGTTCCCCTGTGGGAGAACTGCCTGGCACTGCTCTCCGCGCACCGACCGGACCGGGCGGCGAGGGCCGGGAACGACCCGTTCAGCCTCGTGCGGCCTCGTTGCGCAGCCGGACGCGCACCGTGACGTTCGAGGCCAGCCGGATCACACTGCCGTCATGGAGCGGCCGGACCTGCCCTCGCGGGACGGGGACCTCGTCGGCCCAGGTGCCGTTGGCCGAGCCCTCGTCACGGAGCCAGACCGCTCCGTCGGACGTCACGCCGACGGTCGCGTGCGTGCGGGAGACGTTGTCGAAACCCGCAAGGCGCGGAGCGCTGCTCGTGTGCTGGGGGGCTCGCCCGAGGACGACCTCCTGTCCCGGACGCACCTCCACCACCCCGGAGTCAAAGCTCAGCTGCACTGCCGTCACCGGTCGTTCGAGCGTCGTGCGGAGTGCCGAGCCAGGACGAGGTGCGCCGGTCCGGTCGGTCGACGGCAGTTCGCGCAGGCATCCCATACAGACGAGGTCCGCCGGGTCGACGGTCACCCGGCAGAACGGGCAGGCAGGGTGGTCCTCGGCCACCTCGACCGTGGTGGCGGCCGGAGGCGGCGCCGGAGCCGACTCGGCTGTGCCGGCCCGTACCGCTCCGTCGGTGGTGAGCACGGCCCGGCAGTCCGGGCAGACCACTTCGTCGGCCCCCACCTCCGCGCCGCAGGCCGTGCAGATCAGGCGGTCCATGTGGCGTTCTCCCAGTTCACGCCTCCGGCTTCGGAAGCTGCCTGCCACCGGGTGAGTTCCGCCCGGTGGGGTATTCCGATGACGCGCAGTGCGGTGCCGTCCGTCATCACCTGCACGCGGCGCGCCGGGTATCCGGCCAGCGCCTCCTCGCCGTACCGCTCGCGCCCCAACTCCGTGAGGGGTACGACCTGTTGGTTGTCGGACCCGCGCAGCGGGGTGCCGGTGTTACGGCGCTCCACATAGGGTCCGGCGACGACCGCGTCGCACAGAGACAGGGCCCTGCGGTACGGGGCGCTGTCGCGCAGCCGGGGCCAGGCGTAGCCGGAGTACACCAGCAGGTCGCAGATCACCTCGGCCGTCGTCGCGAACTCCCGCAGCGCGGACAGGAGTTCGGCGAGGGCATTCGGTTGCTGGAAGGGTTCTCCGCCCGAGACGGTGACGCCGTCCACCGGGCCGGGGAGCGTGCGGATCCAGGCCAGTACGGCCTCGACGTCGACCTCCGTGTCCGGGCGCCGTTCCCAGGTGTCCCGTGACATGCATCCCGGGCAGGCCAGGGTGCATCCCTGGACCCAGATGCCGGCTCGGACCCCGTGGCCGAGTACCTTGACGGGGTAGTGCAGCCGGTTGACCGCGAGCGGTGTCATGTCACTGTCCCAACTGCCCGGTCTGCGTGCCGTGTTCCGGGCGGTACTGCTCCTCGCTCCGGCTCCGTCCGCCGTGTGCGACGGGGGTGGGGCGGCGGCCCGGGACGGTCTGTGAGCGGACGTCGACCTGGACGCCCTCCCCGGTCAGCCGGGTCCGCAGATCTTCCAGGGTGCCGCACCACTGCTCCTCGCGTTCCCGATCGGCCCGCCGCCCCGCCATCCCCTGGGCTCCGCCGGTACGCACCACCACGGCACGCAGTTCCCGCGCGGTGTCGTCGAAGACCATGCGTACCTCGTGCTCCCGCCAGGAGGCGTGTGTGACGGCGAAGGCGCTCTGCTCGACCGTGACCGTCGAGAAGTCCCCGCACAGCTCGTATCCCATCTCCTCCAGCGACTTCAGCAGTACTTCCCGGACGTGGTGCCGTTCGGCGGCCTCGCGCACCGTCTCCGCCCAGCGCACGGCCTCGTCCCGCATCCGTGGTTCGAGGGGGCGTTGAGCCCGGACGACGGCATGGAGTTGCTCCCGCAGGGGCTCGGCCGTCTCGTCCTGGACGTGTCCGAGCACCTGGAGGAAGGCCGCGGCGGTCCGTGCGTCGGCCATGCGCCGATCGGCCGCGGCCCGTGCGTCGTCGACCCGCGACCGCAGGTCGTCCAGTCGGTTGCGTGCCTCGGTGGGGGAGGAGGCGGCGCTCACGCGCGCGGCGGCGGCCGTGATCTGCAGGCGTTCGTCGTGCGGGACCGCCGGGGTCAGCCGGCTCAACGCCCTCGCTGCGGCCTCCCGTTCGGCGGTCAGGCGATCCGAGGCGGGCGCCCTCATGGATGCGCTGCGCCGGGGCGGCGTACCGGGTGTCGCCCGGGCCGGCCGGGGGCCGGGCGGCGGTCCGGAGGCCAGCCAGGCCGCCGCGCGCTGTGCGTCCTGTGCCAGCAGCTGCTGCTCGGCCTCCGCGAGGGACCGGTCCGCGGCGGCGCACCAGGCCTGCAACTCCTCGACACTCTGCCGGAACAGCACCAGCGGGTCCGGCAGTCCCTCCGCCGAGCGGCCGTACGCGCCGAGCGCGGCCCTGGTCACCTCGATCCGGGTGTTGCGGGCGAGCACCTCGGAGGCGGCCTGTTCCCACACCGCTTCCGCGCACCGCTCCCGCTCCCAGTGCTCCCTGCGTCGCTCGAGGGCCGAGCCGACCGAGGTGAGTCCGGCCGACAGGGCGAGGGAGACGGTCGCACCGGCGGCGTAACCGAGGACGGCACCGACGGCGAGCGGTGCCGCAAGCCCCATCGCGGAACCCGCGCTCATCCTCCGTTCACCACCCTGACGTGGGCGGCGACGTACTGGTTGTTCCACAGAGTCCGCCGGTGGGACACGGACCGCAGATGAAGGATCAGCAGCGTCACGTAGACGGGAGCCGGCAAGGCCAGGAGGAGGCTTACGGCGCAGGGGGCGACGAGGATCGCCAGGCAGCCGAATCCCGCGCCCCGGGGGCGGCCCGCCCGGAGGAATCCGGCGCCGGCCTGGCTGAACAGGGTGTGCCCGCGTTGGTACTCGGCGCCGACCTGTTGAGCGAACCCGATCTCCAGCCAGAACTGGACCACCAGGCAGGCGAGACCGATGAACAGGCAGGCCACCGCGGTGCCCGCCGAGTGGGTGAGCCCGTCACCGATCAGGGCGAGAAGGACCATGATCCCCGCGTACAGCGCCAGTGGGCCGACCGCGCTTCTCGTGGCCGCCGACACGGCGCCCGGCGACAGGCGTTGCGCCTCCATGTGCTGCCAGCGCGCGATCCGCTCCTGGTGGGCCGCCTGGGCGGCGGCGTTCTCGCGGGCCGTCCGCTCGGCCTCGGAGAGTGCGGCGGGGACCAGTTTGCGTACTGCTGCCAGCGCGGCCGGGTCGTTGCCGGTCTGCTGACGGGCCGCGCCGAACCAGGGCACCATGGCGGCGGTCCGCGCGGACACCTGGTCCAGTTGGGCCACCAACCGGACGGTGTCGTCCCCGGTGCCGAGGAGCAGGCTGAGCAAGGGGGCGATCGCCTGTCCGGTGTCGGCGGACGTGGACAGGGCCTGTTGGGCGGTCGGCGGGAGCTGCGGCCACAGCCTGGCCAGGATCTCGCGGCTGCGGGTCTCGGCGGCACGCCAGGTCTCGTCGAGACCGCGCAGCGCCGATCCCCCCGCGTACCGGGCGAGTTCCGGTAGCAGACGCTGCTGCCAGAGCGCTTCCACGAGCCGCACGTACTCGTCGTCGAGGCGCTGTGCGGCGGTGGCGTGCCGGGCGATCGCGAGCAGGTTCTGCCGGTCGATGGTCCGTCCCCGACACTGGGGCGGGGACTGCGGGGCGAGCACGCGCAAGAGGCGGATCACACGGGCGTCGGGGCCGAGCGCGGGGTCGGGGAGCTCCTCGTCGATCAGCTCCTGGAAGGCCTCGACGTCGTAGGTGTCGGGTTCGTCGAACTGCCTGAGCCATCTGCGCAGCGTGCGCCAGCCCTCGGACGGCTGGTGAGCGGGACCCATGTCGGTGAAGAACCTGCGAGCCGCGGCCTGCCACACGTCCGCCCGGGTGAGGGCGGCGGCGAGTTCCGCGGGCTCGGAGTAGCGGACCGAGAGCAGCACCAGCGGCTGAATGGCCTTGTTGCGTAGGGGGGTTGCGGGCATCGCGGTGGGGATGGCGACCTCGGGGCTGCCGCCGGCGAGCCAGCTCGTGACCTGTGCCGCGCCCCATCTGTCCTCCGGGTCACGGGTGAGCAGGCCCGCGCACAGCAGGCGCAGGCGTGGGTCAGCCACTCCGTCGAGGTCGATGTCGCGGAGCATGACGGCGGCGTCGATGGCCGGCTGCCCCATGTCCTCGAAGGGGCGTTGGCCGAGCAGGAGTTCGCGGACCATCATGCCCAGCGCCCACCAGTCCCTGGCCCGGGAGGTCTGGCCGCCGCTGCTCAGCAGCAGCTCCGGCGCCAGATAGGCGAGGGTACCGGCTGCGGTGGCGGCGGCCCGGGTCTGGTCCAGTACCCGGCTCACACCGAAGTCGGACAGCGCGAGGTCGAGGGGGTCGGACAAACGGACCAGTACGTTTTCGGGCTTGAGGTCTTGGTGGATGATGTCGACCTCGTGCAGTGCGGTCAGCGCCGAGGCGATCTGCCGGACCGTTTCAGTGACCATGGCCGTGGGAGCGCCGGTCGGCCGGCCGACGAAGCGGGCCAGGTTGCCGCCGGGCACGTACTCCATGAGTTCGTAGTCCCGTTGTCCTGCCTCGCCGGTCTCCAGGACCCGCACGATGTGCGGGTGGTGCAACTGAGGTATCTTCGCCCAGACGTCGCGGGATGCCTGGCGGCCCGCCCTGCGGTAGATCTTCGCGACGAGCTCCCGGGAGTTCTCGTCGTCGGCGACGAGGAGCAGATTGGCCTCCGCGCCTGCGGCCGGGAGTTCGCTCAGGAGCCGGAAACGGGCGGCCAGTTGCTTCGGCAGGACCGTCAGCGTCTCCTCCTGCGGCGGTGCGGCCGTCTTCGGTGGAAGTGCTGATTCCAGACGGGTACGCAGCGCGTCCGCGGGAGCCGTCGCGGTCGAAGGGTCGTGTTCGAGCCTGGTCCGCAGGGAGTCGGCGGGCCGTTCGACGCGGGTACGGAGCGGGTCGACGGGTTCCTCGGGCTTCATCGCAGGGTCACCTTCCAGCCGGTCGCTCCGTGTGTCACGTCGGTGATGCACTGCTTGGCCGCGGGCTGGTACCCCTGGGCGAACAGAGCGCGGGCCAGCGGGTTGATCAGGGCCGTCTCCAGGATGGATCCGATGCCGCGACCGCCGAAGGTGATGTCGGCCGTCGCCGCCTTCAGCAGGGTCTCGCGGGCTTCGGGTGCGATGGTCAGGGTGACCTTGCGCTCCTTGGCGACGAGACCGAGGATGCGCTTGAGCAGGAGGTCGAAGATCTCCTCGGCGGCGGACGGGCGGATGAAGTTGAAGACGACGATGTTGTCGCCGAGCCTGTTGAGGAGTTCCGGGCGGTCCAGTTCCTCGGCGATGTGCCTGCGGACGGCCGTGGAGATGAGGCTGACGAGTTCGTCACGCGTGTTGTCGGGCGTGACGTTCTGCACGAGCATGCCTCGCTCGTCGAGCACCGACATGCCGAGGTTCGAGGTGAAGACCAGTACGGCTTCCGAGAAGTAGACGGTGGAGCCGGTGCTGTCGGTGAGCCGGCCGTCGTCGAGGATCTGCAGGAACTTGTCCAGGATCTGCGGGTGCGCCTTCTCGATCTCGTCGAACAGGATGAGGCTGAAGGGCCTTTCCCGTACGGAGTTGGTGAGTTCACCGCCGGCGTCGTGTCCGATGTAGCCGGGAGGCGCGCCGATCAGCCGGGCCGCCGAGTGCTCCGCGGAGAACTCGGTCATGTCGAAGCGGATGTACGCCCGCTCGTCGCCGAAGATCAGCTCGGTCAGCGACTTGGCCAGTTCGGTCTTGCCGACGCCGGTGGGGCCGGCGAAGAACAGCACTCCGCGCGGGCGGGACGCGTTGGACGCGGCCTGCGCGCCGGACAGGCCCATGACCGAGCGGATGATGATGTCGACGGACTGCTCGATGGCCTCGTCCTGTCCGCGCACCCGCTCCCGGATCCGCTCGGCGGCGGTGTTGAGCCGCTCTCTGAGGAAGGGCTTGCTCCACGGGTTGTCCGAGATACCGACGCGGTAGCAGCGGGCTGCCGACTCGATCGAGTCGACGGCACCTTCACGGGTGCGGGCCAGCCGGATGATCTCCATCATGCTGCGTACCGTCAGTGACTCGGTCTGCTCCGCGAACTGGTAGGCGACGTCGTCGTGTTCGGCCCCGCCGAGCAGCTGGGCGGAGATGCCCTGGGAGAGCAGTTCGGCCGCCGCCTTGCGGTCGCCGAGGTCGGGCAGGGGAATGGCGATCCGGCGCACGGCCATGGAGTCCGCGGTGAACCAGGCGGGAATGTCACGGTCGTTGTTGGCCACCCACAGCACGGGGTTGTAGCGCGGGGTCGCCCCACGGTCGCGCACGGGGGTGGAGATGTGCGACAACTTCTCACAGGCGGAGAAGAAGTAGTGCTCCTCGGCCGAGAGCTGGCGGACGTCGCGGACCAGTCGGGAGGCGTAGTCCACCATGACCCCGGCGCGCACGTCTCGGCTGCCGGCCACGGCGCGCAGGACGCCCAGCAAGGCGTCCAGGCTCAGCGGTCGTCCGTTGCCGACCGGGACGGAGATGAGCGCGGCGACCTTCTCGAGGACCTCCTCGTCGTGCGCGGGCAGCACATGGAGTCCGTCGACGGGGTCGGCCACGAGCAGGAACGAGTAGCCCAGCGGCTTCATGAGCCACCACAGGGCTTCCCGGATGTCGGGCAGTTGCCACGACTCCCCCTGGGGGACCAGATAGCTGTCCCGGATATTGCCGTACAGGACGAGTTGCGGGTTGGTCAGAAGACAGGTGCCCGTCTCCCGAAGCCACGCGGGTACGTGTCGGCCGCCGTAGGTGTCGGCGGGGTCGGCCGGGGCGGTGACATCGTGCGCGCCGGTGGCCTTGTGGAGCGAGGACAGTTCGGGGCCGGTGCTCATTCGTCCGCCCCTTGGTCATCCGTGCCGTCCTGGGCCGCGGGCGTCGGCGCGGCGGGAGGGTCGGTGATCGTCACAGCGGGCGGCGGCGCCGCCATGGCCGTGGCACCGGGCCCGGTCGGCATGTACCCCCCTCGGCGGCGCACGGTGCGTCGACGCCGAGTCGGCGGAGCCTCCGTCCGAGGTGGGCCTTCCTGCTGTTCCTTCTCCTGGGCACTCCCGGCGCCTGTCGTCTCGTCGCTCATTCCTTATTCCCCCTCAACGGACATGACCTCGGCGTAGGCGATTTCCTCCCACCGCATCAGCACGCCGACCCCGCGGAACTGCGGTCGTCCCTCCACCATGCGGATCCGGCCCGACGCCGGATCGACCTCCACCGTCTCCGCCAGATAGATGTCCTGGTCGTGCGGGAACCCGGAGGCGTACGAGTGCGGGCCGCGGCGTGCCGGAGCGAAGGCGCCGGCGAACCAGCCGTTGTCCCCGCCACTGGGATCCTTGAGCCGGATCCTCAGCCAGAGGCTGCCTTCGTGCGAGAAGACCTGGTCCCAGGCACGGGGCGCGGGCGCCGGGCCGGTGAGCCAGCGGGCCCAGGGGCGTCGGCGCCGGGTCGCGACACCGACCGTGTGACCGAGCGCTGCGGGCACGAGTGCGTAGACCGCGACGACCGGCCACAGCAGCCATGGTGTGCCGTCGCTCCGGAGTGCCCCGTGCCGGCCCTGCTGCACCAGCCACCAGGTGAGGGGTGCGCACGCCAGGTGGAAGAGCACGGAGACGCCCAGGAAGCGCAGCACCCGGTCCGACAGGTTCACGCCCCAGGCGCCCGCCTGTTTCTCCAGTTCCCAGGTGTACAGCGCGCCGGGCACCACCCCGATCAGTGTGGCGAGCAGAGCCTCGAACGAGCCCATGGTCCCCCTCAGATCCCCACGCAGCCGAATGCGGCCCAGACCAGCGGACTGCTGTGCTCCCTGTATCCCGCCCACTCGGGATCTCCGTCGGGAGCGAAGTCGGCGAGTTCGGGATAGGCCGTGTGCTTCTGCGCGTTCGTGCTGTCCCGCAGCCACGCCATCGCGCGCCCGACCGCGGCCGGCAAACTCAGCCCCTCGCCGAGCCAGTACCGGTAGGTCTGCGCCATCTGCGCGGCGGCCGGGGCGTCCTCGACCGGCCACTGCGCGGCGATCACCGCACCGAATCCCGCCTGCATGAACCCGGTGGGGAGTCCGACGACCTCGTCGGGCAGGCTCTCGTCCACCTGGCCGCTGTCGCATGCCGACAGCACGGCGAGCCGGGCGGTCACGGCGGGCCTGGCGAACATGTCCCGCACGGTGAGCCGCTCGCCGCCGGCGAGGCCGAGTCCGGCGTCGAGCGGACGGTCGGGCTGTACGTACGCGTGACAGGCGAAGTGGCAGACGTCGGCCTCCTCGAGTGCCTGTTGGACGTGGTGTCGGGTGGCGGCCGTGCCGTGCAGTTCCCGGACCTCGATCGCGGGTGGCAGTACGGCCCGCACGCGCTGGATCTCGGTCGCGGCACCCGGTAGGGGCGGCCCGTCGCACGGCTCCGGATCGCGCACCGCGAGCAACCGGCCGACCGGCGTGCGATGTGTGCGGGCGACCGCGACGCTCAGAGTGCGGGCGCTGGGTGCGCCGGCGATCGGTATGTCGTCGATGACATGGCGGCGTCCGGTCGGGGCCTGCGGATCGGGGCGCGCCGCGGCGTGCAGCGGCAGCATGCCGAGAGGGCCGTCGGGTATCAGGACCGTCGACGTGCCGGGCCCGACCGCGCCGACGACGGCCGACATCACCGACTCCCATAGCCCGTCGACGAGTTCGTCCATGCGGTGCTCGGCTTCGTCCACGTCGTCGTCGGTCACGGCAGCGCGCAGTGCGGTCACGGAGCTGCGTTCGAACTCGGTGGTGAGCCGGGGCAGCTCGAGCGCGCGCACCGTCTTGTCGGCCGCGTCCGGACTGCCGGGGACGAGTACCGCGATCCCGCCCCGCTCCGTCGCCGCCAGGTAGACCAGGGTGCTGCGGCAGGCATGCGCCGGTTCGGTCAGGTCCGCCACCGTGGGCGGTTTGAGGAACGTCGTGAATCCCGGCAGCCCGCGGATGTCCCGGACGACGTCGTCCCAGGCACGCAGTCGTTCCCGGTACGCCTCCCGCATGCCGTCGACCACCGACAGACCTTGCTGGTCGGCCAGCAACCGCTGCTCCAGTTCGCCCAGTTGCCGCGCAGCGGTGCGGAAGCGTGCCGACAGGTTGCGGTACTCGCTGGACAGCAGCCTGACCAGGTCGGGATGGTCGCGCTGCATGACCTCGGCGAGCATCACGGCCCGGCCCGTCTCCAGCGCGGTGGCAGCCGCCTCCGCATCTCCCTGCGCCACCAGCGCGAACGCGGTCCGCGCCGCGAGCCCTTCGGCCTGTCGAAGGGCTACGGCCTTGTGGTCCCTGCCGAGTTGGAGAGCCGCGATGTCGTGCAGCATCCCCAGCGCGATCCGGCCCGCCTCCGCGACTTCGCCGAGCTCACCGCGCCGCCAGGCCGAACCGAACCATCCGCGTGCCGCGAGGAACACGGCCGCGCGGTCGGAGTCCGTGAAGTCGCGGCAGATCTGCCGGCTCAGCTCGGAGGCCTCCCGCTGGTGCTCGGGCGATCCCGTTGCCTCCGCACGCACCAGCAGAATGTCCGCAAGGGTGCCCAGCACCCCGGACCGCAACGGCGACTCGGCGGGTATGTCCGCCGCGGCGCGGCGTGCCGTGTCCGCCGCCGCGTCGAGGGACGCCGGATCGCCCGTCGACCGCCCGTTGATCAACTGGCAGTAGGCAAGGCGTGTCAGCACGCCGATCCTGGACCGGTGATCCAGGCCCACATGGTCGAGGGCGTCGCGCAGGAGACGTTCGGCCGCAGCGGCATCCCCGGCGTACTGGTCGGGGTCCGCCACATGGCGGTCCAGCAGCAGTGTGCCGCTGAGGGCTATCGCCGCCGCTCGGTGCTGTGCGGGCGTGTTCTCCCCGGTGAGCTCCCGCAGGAGGTCCAGCGCGCGGGTCAGGTCGGCCGTCAGCGCCCCTGATCCCGCTCGGCCGTCCGGACGGATGCCGTCTCGGCGGGCGTGATGCCTGGCGGCCAGGGTCAATGCCAGGTTGATCACGAGCATGCCGCGCAGCATGCCGTCGTCGCCGCACTGGTCGAGTGCCTTCTGCTGGTCCTGGATCGCCTGATCGACATCCGCCTGGCGTGCGTCGGACAGATAGCCGAACAGGGCGACAGTGGCCCGGACATCCGATCCGATGGCCGTGGCCGCCGCCATACGAGAACCGGGCACGACGAAATTCCCACGCGGTCCGCCGTCCGTTTCCTCCAGCCTCTCCAGAGAGCTCTCGTGCCCTTTTCCGAGCGCAGCGGCTCGGGCGAGGTCGGCGGGATTTCCGCGGTCCACATGGCGCAGAACGAGCGCCTGCGAAAGATGGGTGGCGGCCCATTCCGCCTTTTCGGCGGATCCGGAGACCGTGTGGCGCTGCAGGAGATCGTCCAGAATGGCGATGGCCTCGTCGATTCCTTGCGGGTCGGGCCGCACGACCTGGTGTCGGGTCATCAGGACCACTGCTCGGTTGCCCAACAGGGTCTCCGCGAAGCCGACGGGCGCACTGGCCGCCGACCGCGCCCGCACGGACGGCAGCGCCCGAACGGCCTGCCCCAGCAGCGAGTCGGCCTCCTCCAACAGCGCGGCCGCCCCGCTCAGGGTGAATGACTCGTAGAGTCCCTGGCCGAGTTGGCCGGCGGACACCGCCCAGTCCGGGGTGCCCGGTCGTGTGCGGGCGAGTCCCGTGCGCCACAGTGCCACGGCGGCGTCGAGGTCTTCGGGGGTCCGGCGCGCGGCCAGCATCATCGCCAGGTTCGCCTGCGCGGTCCCTTGCTCGGGGTGCCCGGTCGCCAGCAGTCGCAACACGGTACGCAGATGTTCGATCGCCGCGTCGAGGTCCCGCTGGTCCCCCTGGCACCGATGGCGCGAGTAAAGGGATATCGCGAGATTTCCGAGGGCCGTGCAACGAGAGCGCAGGTCGTTGCCGGCGAGGCGCAGGATATGTAAGTCGGCGGTGACTTCCCGGTCCACTTCATGGCACGGCACAAAATCATCACGCGGGTTTGTCCCACCCAAAGCGCGCACGTCATGTCCCCCGATTTCTCCATGACCAAGCGGCGACCAGGTAAGAACGTACGGTACTTACTCATTCAAGATCCGGGAACAGTAAGCCAACTTGTGACAGCTTTTGTCGTAACGGGATCACGGAATGGGAGTCCCTGTCAGAGGAAGGTGACCCGGAAGTGTGCCTGAGCCTCGGGGCGGACGGCGGCGGTGCCGTCCGCCGCATAGTCGGCGACGCCGGCCCGCTGGCAGACGCCGAGGAAGTCCTTCAGGTCGAGCAGGGAGAAGTCGGCGCGGATCTCCTCCGGCAGCAGGGCATGCATCTCTTCCGGTGTGAGCCGGCCGTCGACGACATCGGGGTTGCGGACCAGCTCGGCCAGCACACAGCCCTGGCTCTCGGTCAGCCGGACGCGGCGCACGTCGAAGAGCAACGGCACGACCGTGGTGACGACCGCGGGAGCGATCTGCGGTGCGCCGAGCAGGACCAGCAGCCCCGCGACGAACGCCATGGCCACGGCCGTCCGCGCGGCGCCCTGACTGAGGTCGACCTCCCAGCCGCCAGGACGGAGTTCGAGGTCCGCATCGGGGGAGTCGAGCACGACCGCGTGCGCCACCCCGTCGAGAAAGGCCTCACAGCCCAGCTGCGAGGAGTAGTCGTCGGGCAGCACCGAGAACCAGAGATTACGAAGGTCCTCCTGAGTGACGACGTCTCCCTCGCCGTCCCTGCGCGTGAGAAGGAACGGGACGATCTCCTGGGTCATGTGCGACCGGCCTCCCAGTGGTAGGCGGATACGTCGAAATAGTGTTCTTCCGCGAGGAGATGACTGACCGTCGCCTCCACGACGACCCTGGAGTTCGTCAGCACGGTGGGATCGAGGCGGGCCGCGGGGTAGTGCCCGGCGAGGTAGTCGGCCAGGACATCGCCCATGGTGTCCGAACAGGGCAGCAGCAGCCGCAGATTGGTGTCACCGACCATACAGGCGAACAGCGCCGCTGGTTCGTCGTTGCCGTCCCGGACGGTGGCCTGCGCATAGGTGAGAGACTCGCCCGTGTCACGCCAGAGGTCGAACTGGGCGAGCGGGGCGAGGTCGATGAGGCCGGTGACCCGCGTGCGCTTCAGCACGTCGGACCATCGATCGCGCCAGGCGATGTCTCCCAACGAAGACAGCGCCACGTTGACCAGTACGGCCTTGCGCCGCGGCAACGCCGAGCAGACCAGAGCCAGTTCGCTCGGGGCCGCGAGCAACGTGCACTCGACGTCTCCGTCGTCGTCGATCGTGCGCAGGAACACGACGGTCGCGGTTCCCTGCTCTTCGAGGGTGCCGCGGTCCTCGGCGGAGAAGGTGAACTGCTGAAGGAGCCGGAAGGCCGGACGCGCGGTGCCGAACACATGCGCGTTCTCGCCGTGCCCGGAGACCAGCGCCGCTCGGCCGGCCGCCGCCAGTTCCCGCAGTGTCCGTATGACGGCCTGGCGGGGCGCTTCGCGTACCACGAGGCGTTCGCGGCGCCACACTTCGTAGGCTTCGACGTCGTCCGGGGTCGAGTCCTGGGAAGCGAGCAGTCGGCCCGTGTGATGCGGAGCCCGCGCCTGCAACGTGTCGATCGCGCGCGCGGTGAAGTCGCGGTGGCCGTCGTAGGCGAGCACGGTCGCGCCGTGTCCCTGGAGCAGGGCTGCCATCTGGTCATGGACGACATGGGTGACGGCCTGCCAGGTGCCCGGATCGTCGAGGGCCTCGGCATCCAGCAGGCCGTCCCATGCGCCCCCGACCTCGCCTCGGCACCTGTCCCAGGCCGCGGTCCAGAACGCTCCGTCCGCGTAGGCCTGTACAAGCCTGAACCGTTCGTCGGGACGCTCGTAGCGCGGGATCCCGCTCGTCGCTTCCGGGCTCAGCCCGTCCTCCAGCAGACGTTGCAGCGCGGGTGTCTGCATGCACACCCGTGCCGTCGTCTCCACCGCCAGCTCCCGCAGCCGTTGGTGCGCGGTGTGCTGCGTGAGAGCGACCGCGGCCTTGTGGTACCGCTGATACGCCGGATATCCCGTCAGCAGACCGGGGTCGCCGTCGGCGACCAGGCACAGGCTCTGGTAGGTGGCGAAGGCCTCGTGCACCGCACGGCACCACGTCACCAGCCGCTTGAGAGCCGCGCGTTGACGGTCGTCGTCCAGCGCCAGCACGGCGTACACGGCCAACGCGATTCCGTAGGACGTACAGTCGTTGAGCGCAGCATGCTGTACTTCGTGCACTGTCACCAGCCGAGCGGCGCGGGACGTCGCGGCGCTTTCCCCCAGATGCAAGGTCCACGCGTCGTGGCTGTTGTAGGCACCTCGGGCGTCGCGCGCCGCGCCGTGCAGCAGGCTGTCGAAGAGGTGCGTCTCGGGATCCGGCAGCGGCACTTCGGCAGAACCGGATTCCTCATCTCCTGATGCGCGTGCGGCCTCGCCCAACGTGCCCACTCCCTCGGTGGTCCTGCACCGACCCCTCACACCACTGTATGAGTCACTCTGTCGGGAATTTCAAGATTCGAGTCATTTTCCTTGATGCGACCACAGGGGCCGGGGCAGGCTGCGTGCGTCGAGGTACTGCTGGAACGCGGTCGGAGGGCAAGGCCGATAGGAGTGACCGGCGGGGTTCGCCAAAGTCCAGCCGCTCGACGTTGATCGCGAGTGCGGTCAGGACGTGCAGGACGTGCGTCTTGGCGAGGCTGCGGCAGCGTCGTCGTCGATGGCCGTCCATGAACAGTGTCACCATGCCCGCGCTTCACCGCCGACGGCCACGTTCTCCCGGCGGGCAGCTGTCGGCGGATGGTGCGGGAGCCTCAGGCGCCAGCGGCGGTGACGATCGCGTCGGTGGCGAAGCCGAGGACGAGGCCCAGCAGGACGCACCAGGTGGTCAGGGTCTTGAGTGCGGCTTTGCGGGCAACGGCCAGCAGTTCGATGACCACGTAGAGGATCGAACCCGCGGCCAGGCCCAGGAAGGCGATCGACACCGTGTTGTCGACCAGGTGCTGGCCGACCACGGTGCCGAGGAAGGTCGGGCCGCCGCCGATCAGGCCGAGCAGCAGCAGCGTGGCCCACGACGGGCGTTCACCCTCGGCGGCCAGCGGGGCCACGATGCCGAATCCTTCGGTGGCGTTGTGCAGGCCGAAGCCGATGATGAGGAGAAGGGCGAGGGAGAGTTCACCCTGGGCGGCGGAGTTGCCGATGGCCAGGCCCTCGGCGAAGTTGTGCAGACCGATGCCGGTGGCGATCATCAGTGCCAGCGAGCTCGCCGGGCTGCGGAGCCTGGGGGCCAGCTCGGCGGAGGTGGCGGCACCGGGGCCCGCGGGCCGCCGGGCGGAGGCCGCGCGGCGGGCGATCGAGCCGTCGTAGTACACCAGGCTCATCAGCCCGACTCCGAGGCTCACGGCCAGGGTCAGGCCGCCGGAGGTCACAGTGCCCCAGTCATGCTTGCCCAGCGCGTCGTCGACCGGCTCCCAGGCATGCGTCAGGACATCCCAGATCAGGAAGATCAGGATGCCGATGGCGACGGCGTTCAGGCCAGCGCGCAGCCGGGGGGTCGGGCTGCGCAGCCGGCCGAGGGGCAGGCCGAGGTAGATGGTGAACCCTGCGATCGCGCCGAGCAGGGCTACCTGGGAACTGGACATAGGGGGGACTCCAGGCGGATGAGCGGAGAAGTACACCTCGAAAATAGATGAGGTAAGCCTTACCTAAGACACATCGGGAGTCGATTTTGAGAAACCTTGGCGAATTACTTGCCATCGATGGCCGGTGCCGCCGTCGTACCGGCTCGAAGCGGGAGCGCCGAGTGATCCTCGGCACATTCAGGTGCACGGGCATCCATGTGCGTCTGCGGCCGGGCGCCGGCTGCCGACGGCGGGCGGGGACTCACACCGCTCGGAGGGTTTTCCGATGGAGACTGTCCCTTCTCGTCTGACCGCGGGCGGGCGGCCGGAGCGCAGCGACGGCTACGCACCACTGCGGGACTACGCCGTGATCGGGGATGGCCGCACCGCCGCGCTGGTGGCCCGCGACGGGGCCGTGGACTGGTTGCCGATCCCGGATCTGAACTCCCCCACGGTGTTCGCCGCCGTCCTCGACAGCTGTCACGGGGCGGCTGCCCCCTGCGGCCGACCGTGCCCTGTGCGGTGGACCGCCGCTACCGGCTGGGCGCCAACGTGCTGGAGACCACCTTCTCCACCGCCCACGGCACCGTCCGCGTCACTGATGCGATGCGTGTGGTGTGGGCGGATCCGGATGGCGACCGCGATGCCGGCGACGCCCGCGGCAACGGAGGCGGCCGGCAAGCCCCAGTCGCCGGCGTGCAGCGCGCCACGCCCGGGCAGCGGGTCGGCGACGACGAGGGTGCCGGTCTCGGTGCGGTGATCGGAAGTGGGCTGTTGATCGGGACCGGGTCGGCGGGGTGGTGGCCAGGCGGGCGCCGATGGACCGCTCCAGCAGGATGCGGTGGCGGTGAGATCGCCGGACTTGAACGCCTTCCGCGGCTGTCGGACGTACGCCAGATCGACGTGCGAGGTGTCCTTGGCCTCCAGTGAGTTGTTGATCTTGTCATGGATGTCCATCGAGTCGTGCGGCCTGGTCACCCGGTAGGCGATGCCCTGCCCTACGAGGTCGAAGGCCCGGTCGCTCTCCTCGCCGCCGTGCGCGAAGGCCGCTGTGCCGGAGAAGGAGAACAGGCCGGCGGTGAGCAGACCGACGAAGGTGGCGTGGACGGCACCACCGAGCTGCCGTGAACGTGCCTCGGGCACTGCGGGGTGGACGTGCACGTCAGCCTCCGGAGAGGTGGGTGAAGCCGCCGGGCCTCTCGTTCCGTGCGGCGCCGCCGGGCCGGCGGGCCACGGCGCGCCTTGCGCATGTGGGGGACGAAGCGCGGCGGGGTGCGGGTTGCGCGGGCGCTCGGGCAGCGGGCCCCGCGCGGGGTGATCAGGCGGGCGGAGTGGTGGACGGCTCCTGTCAGGATGGCCACCCCGAGCAGCAGGACGATCACCGCGGACAGGGCTTGGCCTCCTGTGCCTTCGGGCCGGTCGGTCAGGTGCGGCGGGCACCGTACGGCGGGCGGTCGTGCTTGGTCAGCGGGTCGTCGCCCGCCGGGCGGTGCTGATGCACGCCAGGGGGCAGGGCGCCGACCACAGCGACCGCGACCTGGCCGTGGTTGCGCTGGTTGGTGTTCATCACGGGCCTCCTCGGAACGTGCCGGTCGGTGCGTAGGTCAGCTCTTGCCGGGCGAGAGGCCGCGGTGGGCGCGCAGGACGGACATGCGGCGGTTGTATTCGTCCTCGTCGATCTCTCCGCGGGCGAAGCGCTCGGCGAGCAGCTGCTCGGGTGGGCCCGGAGAGCGGGGGGGACCGGTGTCCCGGTGTGGGCCGGGCGGGCCATGGCCCGGAAGAGCAGGACACCGGACGCGATGATCACGGCCCAGAAGAGGAACATGCCGGCCGACATCGCGAACCAGCCCCCATCCGCTGACGCCGTGGTTGTACCAGAACATCACCGGGGATCACTTCCTCGCGGGCCACGCGGCGCGGGTCTGGCGCTCGCGGGCTGCCCGTGACCCTGACCATCACCGTTACTCCCGACTGTCAGGCCGTCATGGGCCGAGGAGGCCAAGACGGCTGGGCCGTTGGGCCTTACCCCCAGGGGTATAGGGCCAGTCACCTAAGGCGCCGTGTCATAGGCGGGCGGAGCCACCACCTCGGCGTCGAGGGAATTCCTCACCCTGATCCGGTCGCCGGGTGGCAGGCCGGGGGTCTGGCTGTCCGGCGCGGCCCAGGGCCTGGTGCTCACGACGTTCGCGACGATGCCGGTGGCGGCACTCTGCGCGTCATGGCCGGACCAGGGCTCTAGCGGGCTGAGGATGCCCCAGGACGGTCGCTCGGTGGCCACGTCGCCGGACCCGACGGTGGTGCTCCACGTACCGTAGACCTCGGCGGGATCGAGACGCTCGGGGTGCGCGGGATCGCGTTGCCACATCGCGAACAGCCGGTCCGCGTTCGAGTGCAGCAGGAAGACGAAGGGGTCGCGGAACGACTTGTGAGGGTCCGTCAGCGTGCCGGGATCCTTGGGCGGACCGCCGATATAGCTGTGCATTCGCGCGTGCAGAGTGCTGATGCGCCGGTGGAACTCCCGGAAGTCCGGGGCGTCGAGGGCCTGCTGGTCCTCGGCTTGGCCGACCAGGGGTCCGGAGGCGCCGACGTTGCGTGTGATCTCCACGGGCGGGTCGGCCGGATTACCTGTGGCGTCACGGTGGTCGGGGGTGTCGGGGTCGTAGAAGCCCGCGTCGAGCCACGGCTGTTTGGCAAGGCCGTGTGCGCTGCCCATGAAGTCCGGGGTGAACAGCGGCGCCGGGTCCTCGGTCCAGTCCCAGTAGTGCAGCGACAGCTATGGGTCGACGCTGCGGACCAGCTCCTCGAACCGGTTCACGATCTCCCGGTGCCAGGGAAGAAACGCCGGGCAGCCGTGCACGTGTGTGCTCTGGTGGATCTCGTCCTGCTTGAACCAGCGGCTGACGCCCCCGGGGATCGGGAGGTCGGTCTTGTTGCCCGGGTAGAAGGATTGGTTGAGCGCCGCGATCGCCTTCCGTAGGCGGACCCGTTCCTCCACCGAGACCGATGAGAGATTCCT
Organism: Streptomyces sp. NPDC001617; assembly: GCF_053596855.1. NCBI lineage: Bacteria > Bacillati > Actinomycetota > Actinomycetes > Kitasatosporales > Streptomycetaceae > Streptomyces > Streptomyces sp. NPDC001617. Next base: position 3,817 of record NZ_JBSFHA010000036.1, on the reverse strand, counting down.
CCGAACATTGTCACCAATCGACATAGATCCCCCTCAGGGCATAGATGCGGCACCTCCGACATCTATGCCCTGATATCTACCTTTCCTGAAGGCGCGTCACAAGGACCGATGGCCGCTGACCGCGAGTTCGTGAGCAATAGTCAAGACTTGTGGATCAAGCCCGTGGCAGCCCAATGAGGCTGGCGATCTCGTTCGACGGCCATGGTTCAGTCTTCGGTCATGGACCAGGTCTCCCAGACCAAGTCCAGGCGTCGGTACGCGTCGTCGAACCAGGCGTCGGCCAGTGGGACGGTGACGGTCACTGTTGTCAGGGACGCCTCCCGGCCTCGGAGTACTACGGCGGCTCCGCCCCGTCCCGGACCGATCGGCGGTCGATGCGCCCAGCCCGAGCAACCTGCTGGCGGCAGACGACAGGGCGAGGTTCGGGACGGTTCCCGTGTTCACTGTGGTTCGCTCGACGAAGGAGGAGCCCGACTGTGTCCCTGCGGCATCACCACGAGTACGCCGCAGGCTTTCCTCGTGGCCTCCCGGCCAGCTTTCGAAGACCAACCCAGGAGTTGTCAGACCACCCGAAAGGATGACCTGCATACGCACCGCTACCGGCCCTGATCCGCCAGGTTCGAGCCGGAGGCACTTTAAGAGACGTAGAACGCCGGTTCCTCGCGTACTCCTCTCCATCACGCTTGCCGGACCCGCCCCATCTGGCAGTACTGGATACGTCCCGGCTTTGTCAGGGCCGCTCTCACCCTCCCCGGCATCACCCGGATCAGGCTGCCCTCAGCTTCAACCCGACTGCTGCGACAGGGGGTTGGTGCAGGTCTTCCACCTCCACTCGAACCAACAGCGCCTCACGGCGCAAACGAAAATCTTGCCAGGGCCCTGAACGTCCCCACCCGCGTACGGATGAACGCGGCCGGTTCCTGAGGCGGTGAGGAACGTTGGTCGGCAGTCTGCTGCGTAGTCGGTGTGTGGCGGCAGGGGATGGTCGGCGGTGGTCTTGGATCCGCGTCGCTGCTCGGAACTACGGCGGTTTCGGGGGTTGTTGGAGTCCGGGGGGATGAGCTTGTCGGAGATCGCCCGGGAGACGGGGCTGGACCGCAAGACGGTCCGCAAGTACCTTGCGGGTCCGGCGACTCCGCCGCGTCGCTCGGCCAGTGGCCAGGTGGTGCCCAGGAAGATCGACGAGTTCGCGCCGCTCGTCGACGCGATGCTGCGGGCCGAGATCCTGATGAAGGCGTCGGTGATCCACGAGCGGCTGGCCGCGGAGTACGGGTTCACCGGCAACTATCAGCGCGTCAAGCTCTATGTTCAGCAGGCTCGCCCGAGGATCGCCGAGGAACTCGGCATCATTCCCAAGGAGTTGGCAGGGCTGCACAGCCGCTTCGAGGTCGTCCCGGGAGCTCAGGCCCAGGTCGACTGGGGCGACGAGGGCAACATCCTCGCTCACATGGGCATCCCCAAGGTTCACTCGTTCCACATGGTGCTGTCGTACTCGCGCGACCCGTTCTGCTGCTTCACCACGAGTCAGGACCTGCAGACCTTCTTCGACTGCCACCGGCGGGCGTTTGCGCACTTCGGCGGGGTGCCGATGTCGATCGTCTACGACCGGACCAAGACCGTCGTGTGCCGGCACGTCGCTCCGGGCGAGGCGGTCCCACTGCACCCCGAAGCCGTCGGCTTCGCCGGCCATTATGACTTCGACATCGACGTCCTGGCCGCCTACCGGCCCACCGGCAAGGGTCGGGTCGAGCGTCAGGTCCTCATCGTCCGTGACCATGTGCTGTCCGGGCGGGCGTTCTCCTCGCTGGAGGAGATGGACGCCGCGTTCGCCGCCTGGGTGCCCAGGCGGCGGGACCAGATCCACAAGACGCACCGGCCAGGTGGGGTTGGAGCCACACGGGGCCTGGGCGAACAGGCGGGGCGCTACGGAGCGTCCATACCCCTTCCGGCAGTCGGCTCGCGGTTGCCCCTTGCGTGATCAGCGACGAGACTCCATTATCAGGAATCCTGATACTTTAAGTTTGTAGCGATGGGGATCCAGTCATGTCATTCAGGCCCAGAATCCAGGCCAGAGGGGTTCAGCTGTTGCTCGGCCGAATGATGAGCCGCGTGCACAAGGATCTGCGCTTCACCGACATCCCGAAGCGCACGGAATCCATCCGGGTGGAGACCGGCGCCGGACTGGTGACGTGCACCGTCTACCGTCCGTCGGCCGCCGCCGCCCCTGCCCCCGTGTACGTCAACTTCCACGGCGGCGGGTTCGTGATCGCCCGCCCCCAGCAGGACGACCACATCTGCCGCTACATAGCCGCCACGGCCGACTGCGTGGTGATCAACGTGGATTACGCCGTCGCCCCGCAGCGGCCGTACCCCGTACCCGTCACCCAGGCGTACGACGTCACCGCCTGGGTGGCCGAGAACGGCACCGCCAACAACTGGGACGGTTCGCGACTCGCCGTGGGCGGACACAGCGCCGGAGCCAACCTGACCGCCGCGGTCTGCCGCACCGCTCGGGACCGCGGCACCTTCACGCCCCGCCTTCAGATCATCGACTCGGCACCGCTCGACCAGCTCGCCGACCCGGCCACCAAGCAGTCATCCATCGTCAAGCCCCTGCTTACCCCTCAGCTCATGCGGGTCTTCACCGCCGCCTACGTCCCTGATCCCGCCGACCTGGCCCATCCGCTGGTGTCGCCCGGACTGGCCGACGACCTCGCCGGGCTGCCGCCCGCCCTGGTCATCACCGCGGAGAACGATCGCCTGCGCGACGAGGGCGACGCCTACGCCAAGGCCCTGGAAGCTGCCGGCGTTCCGGTCACCCACCGTTGCTTCGAGGGTGTCGACCACTACTTCACCCACACTGGCCCGGTACCGGCCGGGAAGGAAGCCATCGATCTGATGGCCACCACCCTGCGCACGGCACTCACCGCCTGACCGCTGAAAGGGGCCAGAGTCCTTGTGTCAACACGCTGCCTTGGTGACACCTATCGTGCTTCGGCTCACCATCGGACCACCGGACTCGACGAGTTCAACCTGAGTAAGGGGTGGCCGGAAGGCGGCGAACTGCAGGCCCGGAAGCGTTGATCGCACTCGAAAGTATCGTCCGAGGTGGCCTATGTGGAGCGGACTGATGCTACGGGGCAGGGCCGAGTTGGATCCGGCGCTGCTCGTAGCAGATGCTCGACTTCTGCGCCGAGCACGGGCATCGGCGCGGAGATCGAGCGGATCACCGCCTCCGAGATCAACGAGGCGTACAAGCGGGTGCTGGCGAGCGATGTGCGGTACCGGTTCGTGATCGACACGGCGACCATCTGAGCCTCGACCGACAGGCCCCGGCGGGTGATCCGCCAGGGCCTGCGGCATGTCGCCGAACGCCGCCCCGGCAGCCACAGCGGATACGACCCCGGAACGGACGACGTGAGCGTCCCGACCGGAATCTCCAGCGGGGGCAGCGACTTGCTGGCGGCGAGATCGGCGGCGATCAGGACGAACGCTCCGGTCGACGCGCCGAGCACAGCAGCGGCATCCGCGGGATGCGAGGGCTCCGGCCCCGGCAGCCTGGGGTGCGGTACGCGCGACGAACTCGATGGGCCCGACGTCATCTTGCACGATCAGAACAACAGCGATTGAGGGCCTCTGGTCACGAACTCCCGCCACATGACGGCCCATCAGCTCGCTACACTCGAAAAAAAGCCCCTGACCAGCGGCGATAGTGAACTGGAACTGGACTATTAGGAGCAGTCTGAGAGGTCGCGCGGATAGGCGCGGTTGGGGACCCCGGCAACAGAACGGGCAGAGGTCCCGTTGATCACGGAGT